>JAYVSF010000800.1:0-7588 GCA_043775605.1 Myxococcales bacterium | reverse complement strand
GAGCAGGGCGACGCCAAGGGCGCGCGCGCGAGCTATGACCGCGGCGTGATGCCGTTCGCGAACCTGGCGCCGTTCGGCGGCATGGAGCTGGTGGCGCGCGAGTGCGAGGCGCGGCTGCGGCTGGCCGAAGGCGACCCGGCCGGCGCCCGCGAGGTGATCGCGGGGCTGGTGAAGAACATCCGGTTGTCGGACGCGACCCGGGCGCAGATCCACGCGCTGCTGGCGCGGGCGGCGACCGCGCTGGGTGAGCCCGAGGTGGCGGCCGAGCACGCGGCCAAGGCCAAGGAGCTGGCGCCGCGCTGTCGCTTGCTGATCACGGCGGCGCCGGCGACCACGGCGACCGCGCCGACCGCCGCGTGACGACCTGGCTCGTCCTCGGCAGCGGCTACGCCGGCCTGCGGCTGGCCGGGGCGCTCTCGGCTCGGGGCGACGACGTCACCGTCACCCGCCGGCGCGGCGATGACGCCGAGCGTGACGCCGCCACCGTCGGCGCGCGCGGCCTCGCGGTCGACCTGGCGGCGCCATCGACCCTGGCCGCGGCGCTGGTGCCGGGTGCGATCGTCGTCCACACCGCGCCGCCGATCGACGAGCACGGCACCGGCGAGGCCGCGCTGGCCGCCGCCGCCGCCGCGTCGGGCGTCGCCCGCATCGTCTACCTGTCGTCGACCGGGGTGTACGCGCCCGCGGCCGGGGCCTGGGTCGACGAGGACTTCGCGCTGGCGCCGACCACCGCCGCCGGTCGAGCCCGGCTCGCCGCCGAGCGAGCGCTGGCCGCCGGCGCGGTGCCGTGCGTACGCCTGCGGGTCGCCGGCATCCACGGTCCCGGCCGCGGCGTGATCGCCCGGCTCGCGGCCGGCACCTACCGGCTGATCGGCGACGGCGCGACCCAGGTCAGCCGCGTCCACGTCGACGATCTGGTGACCGCCATCCTCGCCGCCGGCGACGCCACCACGCCCGGGCCGGTCTACAACGTCGCCGACGACGAGCCGTGCACGTCCGGCGAGCTCGCGCGGGCCGCCGCCACGCTGCTCGGCCTGCCGCCGCCGCCGTCGGTCCCGCTCGCCGCCGTCGATCCCGAGGTCGCCGGCATGGTCATCGCCGACCGCCGCATCGACAACCGCCGGCTGGTGCGCGAGCTCGGCGTGCGCCTGCGCCACCCGAGCTGGCGGTCGTCGTGGCCGTGATCGACGACGACGATCGACAGGCTCGCTAACGACAGCAGTCGCGCTTGCGCCTGCGCCGCGCCTTCCACAGCCCGACCCCGACCAGCAGCACGCCGGCCGCCACCGGCACCGCGCTCGCGCCCGAGGCGTCGCAACATCCGCTCGGGGTCACCGGCGGATCGACGCCCGCGTCGACGCCGGCGTCGACCGGGATGCCGAACTGGGTGCGCAACGCCGGCCACTGATCGACCTCGCACACGTCGTGCTGCACCGTGCCGACCGGGCACGCCAGCGGGCCCTTCAGCTCGGCGAAGCGGAACACCTTGGTCCACGGCGCGCCGTTGGCGGCACGCCCGAGCGAGAACTGATCGGGCGCCCAGTTCGCCCCGCACGCGAACAGCGTGCCGGCGCGATCGCCGAGGCAGGCGGCCTGGGGCGCGCCCGCCATCGCCACGAAATTGTGACCGCCGTCGGTCGACCGATGGATGCCGTCGGTCCTGGTCGCGACCAGGACCTCGCCCGGCCGGATCACGACGTCGCGGAGGGTGGCGGTGGTGGTGAGGACCGCGGCCCAGGTCCGGCCGCCGTCGGCCGAGCGATACAGGATGTCGCCCTCGGGCGGCACGGCGCGCACCGAGCGCAGGTACACCACGTCGGGGTCGGCGCGATCGACCGCGACCACCATCACCAGCGGGCTCGACGCGAGCTGGACCGAGGCGACCGACAGCTCGACCCAGGTGCCGCCGGCGTCGTCGCTGCGCATGAGGTGGACGGTGGGCGGGAGGGGCTCACCATCGGGCCCGACCTGCGACACCTGGTAGCCGGTCACGTACACCCGGCTGGCGTCGATCGGCGCCACCAGCACGCTCTTCCACCAGATCGTCGTCGAGTGCAGCCCGGTCGGCACGAAGGTCCGCGCGCCGTCGATCGACCGGTAGACGTCGTTGGGCCGGCCACCCTCGGCGGTGACCACCCAAACCTCGCCGGTCGGGCCGACCTCGACGCTGTCGACCCAGACGCCGGCGATGCGCCCCGGATCATCCATCGCCGCCGACGCGGTCGCGGTCGCGAAGGTGCAACCGCCGTCGCGGCTGACCCGCAGCCCATCGTAGGTGCTGGCGTAGATCGTCCCGTCGATCGCGACCCGGTAGGTCGGGTCGAACGATCCCTCGTAGCCGACCGCCTTCTCGCACACCCAGTACATGTGGGCGCCGTCGTCGCGACTGACCAGGAGCCCGAACGTGGTGCCGAGGTAGAGATCGTCGGGGTCGGCCGACCGGAAGCTCACCGACACCGACGCCGGAAACCGGCCGTTGGCGCTGGCCGGACCGGGCGACGCGACCAGCGCCGCGCTGACCCCGAGGCCGAGCACGGCCAGCCACGAGGTCGAGCGACGCACCATGATCGCCATCGTAGCAGGCGCGTCGCCGGGTGCGCAGGTGACCACGATCACACGCGCAACGTCTGCCACGATGTGGACGTCTCGACACACCCGGCCCGGCCGAACGCCCTCGCGCGCCCGTGGTCCAGGCGCAACTGGCCGCGATCCCGTGGCGAAGCGCTGGCAACCCCGCGCACCCGCCACCACGTCACATCCTCGGGGGCCATGTCATCGGTCTTGCAGTGCCCTCACCCGAAGGCGGCCTGCGGGTCGCCCAACCGCCGAGATCTCCGCCCGATTGGCCAGCGCCTGCATCAGGCTGTCGCACATCTTGAGACTTGGCCACCTGCCATTGCGGTGGTAAGCAGCACCAGCAGCGCCTCGGAACCCCGTGGAAAGCCTCGTACTCTTCGCCCCCGTCCTCGGCATCGTCGCGTTGCTCGCCATCGCGTTCGCGGTCTATTGTGCGAGGTGTGCGCTAGGTCGCCCCCCCGAGGTCGGCCCGATCAAGACCGACGAGGTCTTCGGACCCTTCATCGCCCGCTACACGCTGTGGGTGCTCAGCCCGTTCGAGAACGGGCTTCGGGTGATGAACGTGTCGCCCAACGCGATCACCTGGTGCTCAGTGGCGGCGTGCGCCGGCGCGGGCTTCGCCATCAGCCAGGGCCACCTGGCGACCGGGGCGTGGCTGTACGCGCTGGGCGGCGTGCTCGACATCCTCGACGGTCGGCTGGCCCGCTCCACCGGCCGGCAGACCCCGGCCGGCGCGCTGTTCGATTCGGTCGCCGATCGCTGGGCCGAGCTGTTCGTGTTCACGGGGTTCGCCTGGCACCTGCGCGAGACCCCGTGGCTGCTGGCGGTGATGTCGGCGATCGCGGGCTCGATGATGGTCAGCTACACCCGCGCCCGCGGCGAGGGCCTCGGCGTCGAGCTCAAGGTCGGGGCGATGCAGCGGGCCGAGCGGATCGTGCTGGTGGTGGCCGGGACCCTGGTGGCCGCGTGGCTGATCCGGACCGGCGATCACGCCCATCACGCGCCGATGGCGGCCGGGGTGGCGCTCGCCATGTGCGGCGCGCTGTCGTCGTGGACAGCGCTCGGCCGCTGGCACGAGGGCTACCGCAAGCTGGCCGCGCGCGGCTCCGCGGCGCAGGTGCCGGTCACCGTCGCGGTCACCGTGCCGGGGCCCCGCCGGGCCGAGCCGTCGCCGCGCAAGACCGGCGAGACCGCGCTGCCGATCACGCGCGAGCACTCGATCTGATTCGACGGCCGTGAAGCTGGCGACCTGGAACGTCAACTCGGTCCGCGCGCGCGAGGCGCGGGTCCGGGCGTGGCTCGCGCAAGCCCAGCCCGACGTGGTGTGCCTGCAGGAGCTCAAGGTCGAGGCCGCCGGCTTCCCGTCGGCGCTGTTCGCCGAACTCGGCTACCAGGTCGAACTGGTCGGGCAGAAGTCCTACAACGGCGTCGCGATCGCGTCGAAGCGGCCGCTGACGGACGTCGTCACCGGCCTCGACGACGGCGTCGACGATCCCCAGGCCCGGTTCCTGGCCGCGACCGTCGACGGCGTGCGGGTGGTGTCCTTGTACGTACCCAACGGCCAGGCGGTCGGCACCGACAAGTACGCGTACAAGCTGGCGTGGCTCGGCCGGCTGCGGACGTGGCTCGATCGGCACGCCGATCCGACGCAGCCGCTGGCGCTGTGTGGCGACTGGAACGTGGCTCCGACCGATCACGACGTCCACGATCCGGCGGCGTGGGCCGACCAGGTGCTGTGCTCGGAGCCGGAACGCGCGGCGCTGACGGCGGTGACAGCGTGGGGACTGCAGGACGCGTTCCGCGCGCTGCACCCCGAGCTCCGCGCGTTCTCGTGGTGGGACTACCGCGGCGTCTCGTTCTTCAAGGACCAGGGGCTGCGCATCGACTACCACCTGGTGACCGCGCCGCTGGCCGCGCGGCTGACCGCCTGCACGATCGACCGCGAGGCGCGCAAGGGGCGCGACGCGTCGGACCACGCGCCGGTGGTTGCAACCTTCGTGTAACCAGCGCGACCGGGTGCGGGTGCAACCGCGCGCGACCACGAGGTGTCCAAGAGTCCTGACGCGCACCGCGGAATGGCCCCGGCGCAGCGTCGGTTGCGCCTCGTAGATCGGTCGCCCTCGTCACCCGTAGGAACCACCATGTCCAAGCGTCATCCGGGACCCACCAACCTGTGGAGCATCATCGAGCGCCTGCAGCGGCGGCTCGAGGGTGAAGGCCTGACCCGCGACGTGATCGACGCCGCGGTGGTGCAGGCGGTGCTGCGCGCGGTCAGCGGTCCGGTTCCCGGACAGGCCTGACGGGTCGCCTAGCGCACCGCGTGCGCCCGACGGGCGCGCGCGCGCAGTCCTGGCGCCGGCCCGCACCCAAGAATCGAGGGGGCGGCCGGCCCGGATCGTGCAGATCCGTCGAGCATGCGCCTTCATCGGATCATGCTCGCCACCGACTTCTCGCCCCAGGCCAAGCTCGCGCTCGACTACGCCGTCGAGCTCTCGCGGCGCCTGGAGGTCCCGCTCCTGATCCTGGCGGCGTTCCAGATCCCCATCTACCCGCTGCCGGAAGGAGTCGTGCTGCGAACCACCGACACCATCGCCGCGCTGCTGTCGCAGACCTCGAACGATCTGGCGGCCGCCCGGGTCGCCGCGGTCGAGGCCGGCGCCCGCGACGTCGAGACCGTCGTGGTCGAGGGCAACCCCGCGACCGAGATCGTGCGCATCGCTACCGAGCGCGCGATCGACCTGGTGGTGATGGGCTCGCACGGCCGCGGCGGCATCAGCCGCGCGATCCTCGGCTCGGTGGCCGACAAGGTCATGCGGACCGCGCCGTGCCCGGTGATGATCGTCGCCCACGGCGCCTGATCAACCAGAGGCTATGAATCTGTAAAGATTCACAGCCTCTGATCGCCACCGACGGGGGGGGGCCGGCGCCGCCGGCGTCAGGGACCGCGTGCCAGGTCTTCGAGCTTCTTCGTGGGATCGAGGTAGCTGATCAGCTTGCCCTGGATGTACTCGGTGGCCTTCTTGCGCCACAGGAAGCCAGGATCTTCGCCGTGGAACCGGACCCGACCGGCCTCGTTCCGCATCTCACCGTCGATCTTCACGACCAGGTACTTGCCGGCGAACCGCGCCCGATCGTCGTCGGCCCAGGTCACCTTGATGCCGTGACGGTTGTGGAGGTACTCGCCGAGGACGCGGAGGCGGGCGCGAGCGTCATCGAGCGTCAACCCGTGCTTGTGATCGATCTCCATCGGTCATCAATCTAGCAGGATGTCGCCGCGCGACATCAGCCGGAAGCTGCACGACCTGTCGGGCGCGGTGGTACGACCTTTCGCGCTCTCAGGGAGGAGCGGTCAGGCCGTCGCTCGCAGCCTTGCGCAGCAGCTCGCGCTGGGGCTCGGTGAGCTTGGCGTCGCAGGCGCTGAGCTGGGTCTTGTCGGGCGCGGCGACCATGCACGCGCGGGCCTCGACCGACCAGCCGTCCTCGCGGCAGGCGCGGACCATGGCGTCGCGCATCGGCGCGAGCAGGCCGTCGAGCCCGCGCCGGGTGGCGGCATCGAGCTCCTTGCTGGCGGCGAGATCGGCCTGGGCCAGCGCGAAGAAACGGGCCCCGGCCGCGTCGCAGGTGGCGCCGCGATGGTGCTTGCAACCGGCGCCGAGCGCCGCGACGAGCAACGTGGCGAAGACGGCGGCCGGTCGAGGATGCACGTCGTGGTTATCGAGGCCGGGGTCGCCGGTGTCAAGCAACCGGCGACGGGCGCCGCCCGGCGCACGGGTGGGGATAGGATGCGGGCGGTGACGATCTCCCGCACGACGGCGCTGGCCCTGGCGCTGGTGATCGCGCTCGGCTGCGCTGCGATCCTGTCCGGCGACCGGACGTTCGCCGATCTTGGCTGGCTGGCGTCGATCCGGCCGGCCCGCATCGCCGCGGGTCACGCGGTCGCGGCGGGCGCGATCCCGGGCTGGTGGGACGGCGCCGGCTTCGGGGTGCCGCTGCTGGCCGACGCCAGCCACGGCGCGCTCTATCCGCCGACCTGGCTGGCCGCGGCCGGTGACCGCTGGCTCGACGTGATCGCGATCGCCCACCTGTGGCTGCTCGCGGTCGGCACCGCCGGGGTGGCGCGGCGACTGGGCGCCGATGCGGCCGGTGGGCTGGTCGCGGGCGCGGCGGCCGGGCTGGCCGGGATCACGACCGGCGCGCTGGTCAGCGGCGCGCTGTTCGCGCTGGCGTGGGCGCCGCTGACGGTGTGGGCGGCGCTGGCGATGGCCGACGCGCGCGCGCCGGCCGCCCGGGTCCGGGCCGCGCTCGCGCTGGCGCTGACGGTGACCGCGTCGGCGCTGGCCGGGGCGCCGGCCGCGACCGGGTGGGCCGCAGCCGCCGCGCTGGCCCTGGTCGTCGTCGAGCATCCGCCGGGTCGGCCGGCGTGGGCGACGACCGCGTGGGTGGCGGGCGCGCTCGCCCTCGGCGCGCTGGCCGCCGCGATCCAGCTCATGCCGGCGCTGCTGCACGCGGTGACCGGGCAGGCCGCCGGCGCACCGGCGATCACGCCGGGGCCGCGGCTGCTCGCGCTGATCGCGCCCGGGGTCGCGCCCGCCGTGGGCTGGCCGTCGCTGGCCGGCGGCGCGGCGATCGTGGCGCTGGCCACCCTGGCCCCGGCGCGCGCGCGCGGGGTCGCGCTGGCGCTGGCGCTGGCCGGCACCATGTCGCCGGTGGCGGCGGCGCTGGCGTGGACGCTGCTCGCGGCGCTGGCCGGGGCCGGGCTCACGACGCTGTGCGCGCGGCCGCCGACCCGGGCCGCGCTGATCCGCGCGCTGACCGTGATCGGCGGGCTGGCGGTGGTGCTGGCCGCCGCGGCCGCGCTGCGCTATCCGTTGGCGGCCGCCGTCGATCGCGCCGGGCTCGACGGTGCCGCCGTGGTCGAGCGCGGCCTGGCGCGCGGCGCCCTGGCGGTGACGATCGCGGCCGCGGTGGTCGGTCTGGCGCTGGCCGCCGCGAACCGCGGGTCGCCAGCCCT
>JAYVSF010000799.1:0-4507 GCA_043775605.1 Myxococcales bacterium | reverse complement strand
GCGCGCGGTGACCCGCTCGACGAAGGCGTCGACCTTGGCGACCAGCGCGGCGTACGCACCGTTCACTGGCAGCGGTTGCCGGTCGGCGTGAAGCAGTTGTCGCGCACGCCGGACACGCCGAAGGTCGAGTCGCCGACGTTGGTGCGGACCGTGATCAGGATCTGGCGCCAGCTCGACTTGTAGCCGTGCTCGATGGCGTAGACGATCTTGGCGATTGCAGGGGCCGCGAACTCGTTGGCGGTGGCCGAGACCTCGACCACCGACGACATCAGGTCGAGGTTGGCCCACGACCCGCCCTTGCCGGCGAGGATCGGCCGGACGTAGTACTCGAAGCCGAGGCAGCCGCCGTAGAGGAAGATCTGGTAGGTGCGCGGGTAGGTCGGGCGCTCCCAGAAGTCCGACGCGCCGAGCATCGAGTGGCCGTCCCAGGCGACGATCTCGTGCTCCGACAGCGCCTTCTGGAAGTTGGCGAAGTGGGCGTTGTCGTCGAGGCCCGAGAACTCGCGCGGCGAGTACAGGTCGATCTGCACGGTGTTGCCGGCGACCACCTTCTCGAGGCGCTTGCCGAGCGGGGCCCGGACCTCCTTGTAGCCGGCGGCGAGGAGCCACGTCGCGTAGCGCTTGTAGCTCTTCATGCCCTGCTCGCTCTCGGTGATCGCGCCGTCGCCGATCTGGCCGAACAGGATGACCGCGGTCAGCTTGTGGTCGGCGACCAGCTGGTCGTACTCGGGGTACGCGGTGCGGGTCGCGGTCGGGAACTTCTTCGAGACCGTGACCTTGAGCGACTGCATCGGGATCTTGCAGCTCGCCTGCTCGGGCAGCCACCGGTACCAGTACACCGCCGTGTCGAGGCCGATGTGGTCGTCGTCGTCGGCGCAGGTCTTGCCCGCGTCGGTCATCACCGCGAACGGGTTCATCGGCACCTTGGCGCTGTAGACCTTGCCGACCGCGACCGAGTTCGAGGTGGTGAACAGGAGCACGGAGTTGATCCCGCGCAACCGCCAGTGCTTGCGGGTGGCGCCGGCCGGCACCCGGTTGTTGGCGACCCACGCGCCGTTGATCAGCCACTCGGCGCGATCGACGCCGCTGGCGTCCTCGGCCAGGGACTCGAGGTACATGACCTCGTTCTTGCGGAAGTTGGTCAGCGCGAACTGGCCGAGGATGGCGGGGCCATCGGGCAGGCGAGCCGCCGGGCCCAGCACGTCGCCCTCGAGATCGACCTCGACCTCGAAGCCGTCCGGGTTGAGGTAGGCCGAGTCCGACTTGAAGTCGTCGGCCATGTCGGCCAGGAACGGGTTGGCCTGATCGTCGGGATCGCCCTCGGTGGTGCCGCAGCCGAGGCCGAGGAGGGAGCCGGTCAAGACCGCGGCGAGGACGCTGAGCTGCGTGCGCATGAGCCCGATGAGAGCACGAAGCGATCCAGGGCCGGGCCTTTTGTCTGCGCCGACTTGCGCGTGTCGACGGTGGCCAGGCGGCTAGCCATGGCGGACGCCCCATCCATCGACGACTCACGAATTGGTCCGGCCATCCAGGTTGCTGCCCACTCCGTCTACGGCAACTGCCTGCGGGCGTCGATCACCGCGCCCGGCCGCGAGCCCGAGCATCTGCCGACCGGGCTCACACCCGCTACTGGAAGCCGGCGCCCGGCTTCATCGACCCGCAGCCGCCGACCGCGAGCGTGAACGCGATCCCGACCGCGAGCGATCCCCCGACGATGGGCATCCCCGCATGGTAGCAAACCGCGGGATCAGCCGCCGAGGAGCTTGAGGGCGCCGACCTTGTCGGGGCCAGGAGCATCGATAGCCGCCCTGACGGCGAAGTCCGCCTCCACGGCGTCGTGCTCCTCGTCAGTCATCTCCCACCAGCACCGCTCGAGTTCTTCGATGTAGGAGGACTCCCTCTCCTCGGGGAGTTTGCCGCCGGCGAGTTGGCGGTCGATCAAGAGTTCTGCCAGGAGTGACCGATAGCGCGCGGCGATGCCGATCATCGGACCTCCCTCCAGTTGAGCCTGGTGGCTGCAAGTGCCGCTTGGTACGTCTCGAGTTGAGTGGTAGCGGCCGGCTCCACGAAGCCGTGCTTGTCCGGTCGCTTGGCGTCGGCGCGGTACGCGAGGTCCACGCCCAACGCATGGATCGCGATCTCGTAGAGCGGCAGCTCTCCGACGCCGCCAAGACGAATCGGCCGTAGGTGTATCGGCAAGCGCGAAGGATCATCGGGCGTCACCGACATGCCGCCCTGGCTGCCGTAGACAAGGCCACCGGCGGTCGCCGTGATGTCGACACGGGGCCGAGCACCAAGCAGGTTCGCCGTTGGGCCACAGCGTGGACTACTGTCAGCGTCCTTGAACGTCGGACGAAGGAGCCGCCGAGGTACGGTCGCCGAGACAGTCCTCGCTCCACTGTACCCGGTTCTCCTCCGCCGGCGCGATCGTCGTTCCTGGTCGACGCCCCCTTCAGCAGGTCGCGGACTGTCGCGGACGGGTCAGCCGCCGAGGAGCTTCAGCGCGCCGACCTTGTCGGGGCCGGCGGCGAGGACGTCGCGCGGCGTGCACTGCGGGCAGCCCTCGACGCACGGGCAGCGGAACAGCACGCCCCAGGTCCAGCGCAGCAGATCGTGGACGGTGCCGGGATCGAGCGCGCCGGCCAAGCCGATGCCGCCGACGTGGCGATCGATGATCACCAGCGCCGGGCGGGCGACGCCGGCGACGTTGGCGGCGATCACGATCTCGAGGTCGTCGCGCTCGACGCGGACGTGGGCCGGCACCAGGTCGGCGGCGAGCCGGCCCGCGTGGCGCAGCGCCTTGCGCGACGGCGTGGACTCGAACAGCACGACCACCGCCTCGGTCGGGTAGGTCGCGGTCGCCGGCGCGTAGCGGACCTGGGCCGCGGCCTGGCCGCGCGCGATCGCGCCGGTGACCCGCTCGTGGACGGTGACGGTGGCGACGGCCCGCGCGAAGCGGAGCTTGCCGACGCTGTGCTGCTCGGGCCGGGCCTGCCAGGTGGCGTCGGTCAGCTCGACGTCGAGCTCGGGCGCGGTCGGCGCGGCGCCGGCGGGGGCGGGGCTGACGATCACGCTCGCGCCGGCCGTGCCGGCCGGGACCTGCCACAGCGTGCCGCGGGCGCGGAACACCCGGTGCGGGTACATGCGGGTCGCCGCCACCCGGCGATCGACGCGGGCGATCACGCTGGCGTCAATCGAGCTGCGGAACTCGACGGCGTTGGCGGTGATCATGTCGCGGCGCGGATCGGTCCACGCGCCGCTGCCGAGGGTGAGCACCGGCGAGGCGACGACCTTGTGGCCGTCGGCGTCCCAGCGCGCGCGACGGGCGCCGGTGGCCAGGCCGGGCCGGGCCGCGAGCATGGCGTCGACCGCGACGTCGCCGAAACCCCAGCGCAGGCTGGCCTCATCGGGCAGGCCCTCGGCCAGCGCGGCCTCGAGATGGGCGGCGGCGAGGTAGGGATTGCCGACGCCGGCGACCGGGCGCGGCGCCGGCAGCTCGTCTTGCTGGGCCAGGCCGGCCAGCGCGCCGTCGCGCAGGAGGAAGCGCGCCAGCGGGGTCTCGTCGAGCCACCACAGGCCGAGGTAGGTCTGGCCGGGCAGGGCGTGGGCGAGCTGTGCCCGGCTGCGGTACAGGCCCGCGAGTTGGCGATCTTCGATGCGAGCCAGGCCGATCGCGCCGCGCCACGACGGCTGCTGGGCGGTGCGGGCGTCGGCGCCGCGCAGCTCGCCGAGCGCGTCCTCGATCGCGACGCCGAGCAAGCCGCCGAGCGCGGTCGCGGCGGTCGGCAGCGCGGCGCTGGCGTCACCGGTGCGGACGTGGACGGTGGCGCGGGCGGTGGTGCTGGCGCCGAGCGCGACCGGCGCGAAGTGGACCAGGGTCGCGTGCTCGAGGAACGACGCGGCCTCGGCACCGGTCGCGCCGGTGGCCAGCCAGGCCGCGCGGCCGCGGGCGCGATCGAGCGCGAGCCGCAACCGGCGCAGCCCGAAGGCGACGTGGGTCGAGGCGATCGGCGCGAGCTGATCGACGGCGACCAGGATCACGCGATCGATCAGCCCGACCCACGCGTGACCGTCGGTGGTGGCGACGCCGATCGCGCGGCCGGCCAGCTCGGCCGGCTCGAGGACGATCAGCGCGGGGCAGTGCCCGGCCGCGATCGCGGCGGTGAGTTCGCCCTCGCCGGCGGTGGTCAGGCCCGCGCGCCAGCCGCCGAGCGTGGCCGCGCGCTCGAGCACGCGGTCGCGGGTGGCGCGGGCGTCGGCGGCGACGACCAGCACGCGGCGGGCCTCGCCGAGCAATAACCCGAGGGTCGCGGCGTCGACCAGGCAGGCCTCGGTCGGCGCCGGCAGATCTGCGACCAGCACGCCGGTGTCGGGGCCGGCGGCGAGGGCCTGGCGGAGCGCGGCCGGCGCGGCGCCCGCACCGCCACACGCGACCCACACCCGGTCGAGCTCGTCGGCGGTGGCCGACGGCGTGGCCTCGCCGCGGGCGGCGACGGTGATCGTCACC
>JAYVSF010000798.1:0-13249 GCA_043775605.1 Myxococcales bacterium | reverse complement strand
CGGGCGAAGACGTAGTTGAACAGCGCGATGTAGGCCGTGCCGACGTGGGGATCACCCGTCGGCGACGGCGCGATCCGCACCCGGACCGGACGCGAGGAGGTCGCCATGGCCCGGGTTGATACCACGACCGCGGACGCAACCGTGGTCGCGGCCGTGATCGTGATCGTGGACGGCGACGGGGTCGTGACCCCGACCCCCCAGAGTCATTGTAGATCGCTCGCCAAGGCTCGCTAGAGCTTGGGCAGGCCCTTCTCGACGATCCAGGTGCTGTAGTACTTGTCGCGCGGGGTGCCCTGGGCGATCCGGTCCTCGGCCTTCTTGAGCTCCTCGTCGATGAGGACCTTGAACGCCGGCAGCGGCTGGGCGCCCGACAGGAACCGGCCGTTGATGAAGAAGCCCGGGGTCGCGCTGACGCCGAACGTCGACAGCTGGGTCATCTGCTTCTGCACCCACCCGACGCAGTCGCCCTTCATGTCGGCCTGGTACTGCGCGGTGTCGAGGCCGACCTCCTTGGCGAAGCCGAGGATCGCGCTCTCGTCGAACTGACGGGCCTTGAAGCCCTTGTCCCACAGCAGGTCGTCCATCGCCTTGAACTTGCCCTGCTTGTAGGCCGCGCACGCCGCCTGCGCGGGGATCGTGGCGATCTGCGGGTGGACGACCAACTGCTGGTACACGACCCGGACCTTGTCGCCGTACTCCTGCAGGATCGCGTCGGTAGTCGGCCGCACCTTCTCGCAGTACGGGCAGGCGTAGTCGTAGGCCTTGACGATCGTCACCGGCGCCGTCGGGCTGCCCTCGATCGGCATGTCGTCGACGCGGATCGCGTAGGTCTTGGTCGGATCGGGCGCCGGCCGCTGCGGCCGCTGCGGCTGCGCGCCGGCGCCGATGCCCTTGGCCTCGATCGTCTTCAGCCGGTTCTCGATGGAGGTGAGCTTGTCGAGCACCTCCTTGTTGTCCTGGGCGCAGGCGCCCAGCAGCAGGACCGCACCGACGGCGGCAAGCCCAAGGGCGGCAACGTTGCTCTTCATCATGGCTCTGCTCCTCGTACGCAAGTAGAGATCGCGGGGATGGTCTCGGCGGCCGGGCGACCGGCGCCGATGGTGGACAGGGTGGAGGTCCCGGCGTCGCCGGGCGGCGCACAATCGCAGCACAGCTGCTCGCTCGCAAGCGGTGGACGGTCGGCGAGCAAGCCGGCCGGCAGGACGCTGGCCATGTCGTCGCGGCGGGCGCTCTCCTCGGCCACGCCGAGGGCGCCGTCGCCGTCGAGGTCGTAGCTTGGGTCGTAGTCCTGAGCCTGGCCGTCGAGGACCTGATCGACGGCGCGGCGGCGCAGGACCTGCTGGTACTCGCAGACCTCGGACCGGCTCAGCTCGCCGTCACCGTCGGTGTCGGCGGCCGGGTGCGCCTGGAAGATGACGCTGGCGATCTCGGGAGAGAACAGGCACACCGACGCGCGCGGGGCGTCGCTGGCGTCGGCGGCCCCGGCCCCGGTGAGGCCGACCGCGGCCCACGTCCCGACCGCGACGACGCCGCGGACGCCGAGGCCGGCGACCACCGGCCGCGCCACGAGGTGCTCGACCCGGCGACCGAGCTGGGCCCGGCGCGCGAGGGCGAGGCTGCCGGCCGGCGCGCCGCTGCGGGCCCGCACGACGTCGAGGAGCATGCGCGCGTAGGCCGGCGCCGCGAGCGGACCGTGCGCGATCGCGTAGGCGTCACAGGCCAGCTCGCGGGCGTGATCGATGCGGCGGTTGACCCAGCGCACCACCGGCCAGAAGAAGAACAGGCTGCCGGCGAGGGCCTGGACCAGCCGCAGCGTGGCGTCGCCGCGGCGGACGTGGGCCAGCTCGTGGAGCAGCGCGGCCTCGCGGACCGCGGCGCGGTGGGGCGCGAGCATCGCGGTCGGGATGACCACGACCGGGGTCCGGGTGCCGACCAGGTAGGGCGCGACATCACCGGCCGCGACGCGGACGTCGACCTTGCGGCGGACGTGGAGACGCGTGGCGAGCGCGGCGACCTCGTCGGCCAGCCACGACGGCGCCGGGCTGGCGGCCAGCGCCTGACGGCGACTGCGGCGGTGGCGACGGAGCGCGCGGGCGGCGACCAGCGCCGACAGGCCGAGCCAGAGGCCGACCGCGACCAGCGGCAGCAGCGACGGCCCGTGCGGCACCGCCGGCGCGGCCACCCGGGTCGCGCCCGGATCGACGACGACGAAGAGCGCGGTCGCGGGCTCCGACTCGCTCGCGCGCGCGGCCAGCGACGCCAGCGAGAACCGCGCCCCCGGCCCGAACGGGACCACGAACTTGAGCAGGACCACGGTCCACATCGCGGCCAGCACCGCCGGGCGCGCGCGCCGCAGCACGGTGGCCGCGAGGATCGCGCCGAGCGCGGCCAGCACCGTGCCGTGGGCCAGCGCGGTAGCCAGGGCCTCGAGCACGTGGCCGGCGAGCCGCGCACCGCCGGCGATCATCGCGCCGCTCACGGCCGACGCTCCTTGCGAGGGGGTCGGGCCTCGGCGGTCTCGATCCGCCGCTCGATCGCGCGCAGCTCGTCGATGCTGATCGACTCGTCCTCGACCAGCCCGAGCACCATCGCGTCGGCCTCACCATCGAAGACGTCGTGGAGGAAGTCGCGCAGCCGATCCTTCAAGACCGACTCGCGCTCGCGCGCCGGCCGGTAGACGTAGGGCTCGCGCTCGCGATCGACCTCGACCGCGCCCTTGGTCGCCAGCCGCCCCAGGAGCGTCATCACCGTCGTGTATGCCAGCTCGGTGCCGCCCTTGCGCGCCGTCTGGGCGATCGGGTTGGGCCGGTTGAGCTCGGCGCGCGCGTCGGCCACCGTGGCCTTGCCCAGCCGCCACAGCACCTTCATCAGGTTGAACTCGGCCGGGGTCAGATCTGGTGGGCGGGTCATGGGAATCTTCGTGGTCACGACAACGCTCGTATTCCTACTACGGCCGTAGTTACGTTGGCAAGAGGGAATCGTGATCGTGCTGGAAACTGACGTGCGCGATGCCGCATTCCCGAACAGGGACAGGCTCCCGCATCCTAGCTATGCGTCACGGCACAGGAATTCGAGGCCACCGCGGAAGTTTGCCGCCGTCTTCTTTCGCAGCGGCACGAACTGCACGAGGCAGCTCGCCCCGCCGACAGCATGGTGGGGGCCTCGACCGCCGCGATCTCCAGCGCGTCGATCACCGGCGCGTCGATCACCGGCGCGTCGATCAGAACGAGTTCCTGACCCGAGCCCTCGCGGCCCGGCAATTCGCCACCTGCCATGTGGCGAATTCTTCGCCCCGGGCGGGGCTGCGCGGTCCTCGACCGTGCCGCCGATTCGCCACCTGCCATGTGGCGAATCTCCAGGTCGCGATCCGCGTAGGCGAGATAGAAGGTGCGAAAGTAGCGGAGGTTCGTCGTCGAGAAGCCACGGCCGAGGTGCTCGACCAAACGCTGTGCAAGCTCGTAGATGATCCGACCGCCGTACGCGGCGCGCATATCGCCTTCCTGAACGTGCTCGACGAGTTCGCGCCCGACCTGCCAGTCCGCGAGCACCATCTCGTTGTTCACGGCGCGCACGACGCGAGCCCGAGCCGCGTCGAGGATCGAGACGATGCGCTCGAACAGCGAACCGACGGATGGCGTGTGTGGCCGACGCGCAGGGGAACGCGCCGACGACGGTCTCGGTGCCGATGAGCTCTTCTCGCCCCTCACCCTTGCGGTCTTCTTGCGTGGAGCCGTCGTCATCGCTCGCCCTCACGTGCTTCCCGGCAACCGCACGCCGATGCAGGCACAGGCATCACGCTACTCTGTCCCCAGTCAGGGGGCGCGGCCGACGGCGATGTTGAGGCCGAGGCTGATGAAGGTGCCGCGCAGGTCGGGGTCGGCGCCCTTGCGGTCGACGTCGAAGTGGCCGAGGGCGAGTTCGAGGCCGAAGGCGGGCCAGATGGCGCCGCGCAGGCGGGCGCTGACGCCGACCGCGAGGACGGGGCCGTGGGCGGTATAGACCGGCGTCTCGGACCAGTAGCCGCCGTCGCAGCCGCCGTGGACGTCGCACAGGCGCTCGACCTGCTGATCGCCGCGCAGCCAGCGCCAAGCGTAGCCGAGGCGGACGTGCAGGCGGAGGCCGGGGCCGGTGGTCAGCTCGCGGCGCAGCGAGGGCTCGACGCCGACGCCGAGGTAGCTGACCGTGGTCGTCGTCCGGGGTTCGGACAGGTTGTTCACCATGTACAGGTGGCCGCTGACCAGCGCCGACCACGGCCCGCGCGACAGGCCGACGCCGAGCCGGTACAGCAACGACAGGCGATCGGCCTGGGCGCCGAGGTCGCCGGTGAAGACGCCGCCGCCGATCGCGATGTCGACCGCGGGGCCGAGGCGGTCGGCGCGCGCGGCCGGTGGGCGCGGCCCCACAACGAGCGCCAGGGCGATCAGCGCGAACGGCAGGCGGGCGCGAGGCATCGCCGCCGAGTTTGCAAGGCCGGGGCCGAGGCCCGCGGCTCGCGCGATCCGCCGAGGGCTCGTCGGCGGTGCGCGCGTCGGGGCCGGCGAGCGAGAACGTCGGGGCGGTCAGCGCGACGCCGGTCGGCCCGCCGATTCGCGACAGCGATGTCGTGATCGCGGTCGGCGTCCCGGGCCATCGCCCGCGGTTCCGCCCGGTTGGCACGTCGACGCGGCTGGCATGCGCCGTGCTGACGTGAAGTTCTCATGCGCCTGGCCTCGATGCGTGCACGACTCCGCAACCTCCTCACCTCGGGCGGCGTGCTGCTCGGCAGCGCACGCATGGCGCCCGGATGCTGCCCGCCGTTGCAGGACCCGACGACCCTCGACCGCCTGATCGATCCACAGGGCGCGCTCGCCGGGCTGGTCGCCGAGTGCCGGCGTCAGGACCTCGACTGCAGCAAGCTGTGCGCCGCGGTGTTCTTCGACAGCATGGTGCCCGACGACACCACGATCGTCGGCTGCGTGCTGCACGACCGCACGCCGGCGGAGAGCCTGGTCCACGTCGAGTATCAGGTCTACGTCGAGTGCTCGGCCGGGCGGCGGCCGCCGGGGCTGCGGCCCGCGACCATCGCCGCCCGCGCGGACGTCGGGCGCTGGCTGGCGGCGGCCGCGCACCTCGAGGCAGCGTCGGTGCCGGCGTTCGTGCTGCTGGCGCGCGACCTGATCGTGCATCGCGCACCGCCGGCGCTGATCCAGGCCGCGCTGGTCGCCGCCGACGACGAGGTCCGGCACGCGCGGGTCATGACGGCGCTCGCGCGCGCCCACGGCGCCGAGCCACCCGCGGTCGCGCTGACCGCGACCGGCATCCGCGAGCTGCGCGCGCTCGCGCTCGACAACGCGATCGAGGGCTGCGTGCGCGAGGCGTTCGCGGCCCGCTGCGCCGCCCATCAGGCCCGCGCCGCGCACGACCCCGCGCTGCGGACCGCGCTGGCCGCGATCGCGATCGACGAGGCCCGCCACGCCGCGCTCGCGGTCGCGCTCGACGCCTGGCTGTCGTCGCGGGTCGGCGTCGACACCCGCCGCGCCCGCGATCGGGCCCGGGCCGACGCCCACGACGAGCTGTGGGTCGCGACCGACGCACCGCCGGTCGGCGCCGACGTCCTCGGCTGGCCATCGCCGTGCCAGGCCCGCGCCCTGCTCGCATAGGGAGCCCGGCGAACGTCACGCCGACCGGTCAGCGGACCGACGGCGCGACGAGCTTGACCGACGCCGCCATCGCGGCGCGCACCGGCGTCATCCGCGGATCGCTGCGCCGCAGGGTCAGCTCGCCGTTGATCGTCGGCAGCTGGTCGAACGGGACCAGGGCCAGCACCGGCGCCAGATCGATCTCGAGGGGCAAGGTCTTGCTGGCCCCGGCGGGCAGGTCGACATCGAGCGGCTCGAGCGTCACCGGGTTGGGGGCCTCGTCCTCGATCTCGAACTGGGTCGGGGTCCCGCCGATGTCGACCGTGCCGTGGATCGCGAAGGTCTCGCTGGCGCCGCCGACCCCGAACTCGAGCCGGGTGTACATCCCGGGCGGCGCCTCGGGGAAGTCGATCGGCGGCGGGCGGCGATCGCCGTCCCACTCCAGCTCGATTGCGTCGCGGCTGGTACGGCTGTCGCCCGGGGCGGCGTCGCCGATCAACCGTACGGAGCTGTACGCGATGTGCAGCTCTTGTACGGTGAGCCCGGTGACGACCGGACCCGGCACCGAGGGCACGACCGACCAGGTGAGGGTCAGTCGGGTCGCATCGACGCCGCCGTCGGTGTCGTCGTCGTCGCCGCCCGCTGGACACCCAGCCAGGAGCGCGATTACCAGCATCGACCTGCCCACCATGACTGTCACGAGATGCAACCACGGTACCACCGCGGTGCGAGGGCGCATTGTGTGCAAGTTGGCCTGGTATCACCTTCTTGGCGGTGCGCTGCGCGCACGTGACGTATACCCAGGTGTCCCATGAGTGAGATCTCCGAACCCACCGTCGATGGAACCGCCGCCGGCACGCCGCCGACGCGGTTGCCCGCCCGGATCTTCCTCGCGATCTCGGGCGCGCCCGAGCAGCCAGCGCGGCTGTTGCCGATCGAGGACGGCCAGGAGGTGACCTTCGGCCGCTCGCGCGGCGCGACCGTGTCGGTCGATCACGAGAAGGTCTCGCGGCTGCACGCCCGGATGCGGCGTGACGGCGACGCGATCACGCTCGAGGACCTCGGCAGCCGCAACGGCACCCGGATCAACGGCGTGCCGATCACCGGGCTGACCCCGGTCGCGCCCGGCGACGAGGTCGCGCTCGGCCCGCTGACCATGGTGGTGAGCCGCAGCACCCGGGCCCGCCGCACCCACCGCGGCGTCGCCGACAACGCCGCGCTCGAGCAGCGCCTGATCGCCGAGCTCGACCGCGCCCTGCGCTACCGCCGCACGGTGGCCCTGGCCATGGTCCGGCTGGCCGGCGGGGACGCGGCGGTCGACGCCGCGGCGGAGCGCCTGGCCGAGGCAGTGCGGCCGATGGATCTGGTCGCGGAGTTCGGCGGCGCCGAGCTGGCGGTGCTGATGCCCGAGCTGGGCCGGGCCGACGCGGTGCGCGAGCTCGACCGGCTGGCGGCCGAGGCCCACGTGGTCGGGGCCACCGCGACCTGGGCGATCGCGGTCGCGCCCGAGGACGGCAGCGATCGCGAGCAGCTGATCGCCGCGGCTCGTGACGGCCTGCGCTCGTCGCGGCGAGGTCGGCCGGCGGGCCCGCCCCCGGCCGCGGTCGACGGCGAGATCGTCGTGGTCGACCCGACGATGCGCCGGGTCTACGAGCTGATCGATCGCATCGCCGCAACCGGGCTCACCGTGCTGATCCTCGGCGAGACCGGGGTCGGCAAAGAGGTCGTGGCCGAGACCCTGCACCGGCGCTCGCCGCGCGCCGCCGGGCCGCTGATCAAGCTCAACTGCGCGGCGGTGGCCGAGAGCCTGCTCGAGAGCGAGCTGTTCGGCCACGAGAAGGGCGCGTTCACCGGCGCCGATCGCCGGCGGGTCGGCTTCTTCGAGGCGGCCAGCGGCGGCACTCTGTTCCTCGACGAGATCGGCGAGATGCCGGCCGAGCTGCAGGCCAAGCTGTTGCGGGTGCTCGAGCGCAAGGCGGTGACCCGGATCGGCGGCACCGCCGAGGTCCCGGTCGATGTCCGGGTGGTGGTCGCGACCCACCGCGACCTCGACGCCGACAGCCGCAGCGGCCGCTTCCGCCAGGACCTCTACTACCGGATCGCCGGCTTCACGCTGGTGGTGCCGCCGCTGCGCGATCGCCGGTCGGAGATCGTGCCCCTGGCCGAGCGGTTCGCGGCCCGCTTCGCCGGCGAGCTCGGGGTCGCGACCCCGATCATCACCGAGGCGGCGCAGGGCGCGCTGGTCGGCTACGACTGGCCAGGCAACATCCGCGAGCTCAAGAACGCGATCGATCGCGCGCTGGTGATGGCCGGCGACGGACCGATCACGCCGACCGAGCTGCCCGAGAAGGTGTTCGCGCTCGAGCGCGACGACCTCCCCGTCGGCAACGAGCCGCGCGGGGTCCGCAGCCGGCTGGCGGAGCTCGAACGCACCGCGATCGCCGGCGCGCTCGACGAGTGCGGCGGCAACCAGACCCACGCCGCCAGGAAGCTCGGGCTGTCGCGCCGGGCGCTCATCTACAAGATGGAGCGGTACGGCTTCAAGCCGCCGCCGGCGTCCGCCGATCAGAGGCGCGCGCCGCGCCCGGGGACGTAGCGCTCGGCCGGCCGTGCGTCGGCGGTGCCGCCGACCACGACCACGGTGCCGTCGCACAGGAGCCCGGCGGCGTGACCGGCGCGCGGGCTCGCCATCGGCGAGGTCGCGATCGACCCGACCGAGCCGTCGAGGGTGTTGAGCGAGACGAAGCCGGCTGACGCCAGCGGCGCGCCGCCCGCGGTCTCGCGGCCGCCGATCAGCAGCAGGCGACCGTCGGCCAAGGTCGTGAGGGTGAAGTCCACGACCCCGAGGCCGGGCGGCAGCAGCGCCGGCGCGCCCGCCGATGTCCGGGCGAGGACGAAGCCGGCGTCGAGGGAGAACCGCTCGAGCTGGCGCACCGGCTGGCCCTGCGCGTCGATCCCGCCGATGAACAGCACGCTGCCATCGGGCATGCGGGCCGCGCGGTGGCCCCAGCGCGGCACCACCATCATCGGCCGGAACGTGGCCGGGTCGGCGAACTCCTCGGCCAGCGGCTTCCACAGCTCGGCCAGCGCCACCGCCGCACCGGCGCGATCGCGGCCGCCGGCGATCAACACCGGCGCGCCGAGGTCGTCGGACAGCAGCGTCGCGGTGGCCCCGGCGCGCGCGACCGCGAGGGTTGCCGCGTACTCGCGCACCGCGGTGCCGGCGACCGCGACCTGGGCGGTGGTCGCCAGCGGCTCGCCGCCGACCGGCCCGCCACCGGCGACGAACACCCGGCCGTCGCCCAGGGCGGTGACCGCGGCCCCGACCCGGGCAAGGATCGGGGCGGCGAGGGTCTCGACCCGCCGCTCGGGCGAGGCGTCGAGTTCGATGCGCTCGAGCACCGACGAGGCCAGGCCGGTGGTGGGATCGATCCCGCCGAGGACGATCACGCCATCGGACGCGCCGACCCCGAGCGCCGCGCTGGCGCCGTCGACCCGCGGCGCGAGCTGGGCGTCGACGGCGAAGGCCCCGGTCGCCGGATCGAAGGTGTCGAGGCCGGTGACGGCGTGGCCGTCCTGGTCGGCGCCACCGATGAAGATCACGCGGCGGTCGTGGTAGCTCACCGCCTGGCCGCGGATCCGGACCGGGGTCGGCGGCGTGGTCCGCTCGGCCCAGTGGACGATCTGCGCGAAGTACACCCGCAACGACGGCCGGGTCTCGCCGGTGTGGATCGCGAACGGGCAGGTCCGGCCGTAGGCCGCGTCGCCACCGCCGAGCCGCCCCGTGATGTGGAGGACCAGCGCGTCGCCGTCGGGGACATCGAGCAGCTCGATGGTGTCGCCGCGGTGGAAGGTGACGGTCAGCAGATCGTCGACGGCGCCGACCCGGGCCAGCGACAGCTCGAGCTCGTCGAGATCCGGGAACGCGGCGCCCGGCGTGCCCGGCGTCGGGGTCTCGATCACCGGCGCGATCACGATCGGATCGGGCGTGCAGGCGGCGGCGCCGAGCAGCGCGAGCCCGAGCGGCACGCGCGCGGTGGTCGGTCGACGGACGCTCACCATGGCGGCCAGTTCGTGGGTCGGATCACCAACCCCGCCGGCCCACCGTCGTCGGCGAGCGCGACCGGGATCAACACCGCGGCGGCCACCGCGGCGCCGGCCAGCGCCCACGTCACCCGCGATCGGTACCAGCGCGGCGCCGGCCCGGCCTTGGTGAGCATCCGGGCCAGGGCGTCGGCGACCGCCCGCTCCGGCGTGGCGCCGGTCATGGCCACGGTCGCGCGCCCGAGCTCACGCCCGTCGAGGCGGCGGTGGCGCAGGCGGGCGAAGCCGTCGGCGACCTGCAGCTCGATCACCGAGCTGGCGCCCGCGACCCGGGCCTGGATCAGCGCGTCGTCGTCGCCGGGCGGCGCGATCACGGCCGGGGTCGCGGTGATCGCCACCGGATCCCGATCGACCGTGACCCGTCGGCCCCACGGCCGGTGACCGTCGCAGGCGGTGCGGACCCAGTGCTCGCCCAGCGCCACCACCGCCCGGCCGTCGGGCGCGTTGGCGCCATCGATGAGCACGACGCAGCCGACCGGCGCACCGACCTCGAGCCGGGCCGGCGGCACCGCGGCCACCGCCTCGCGGGCCCGGGCCAGCTGCTCGATCGCGCGCGGCGGAAACCGGGCCGGATCGAGGCCCCGGGTCGGATCGACGCGGGCCGCCGCCACCAGTTCGTCCCAGGCGCCGAGCTGGGTCCGCTGGATGTGGGTCAGGCCACGGTACAGGAGCAGGTCGGCGAGGGCGTCGCGCTCGAGGCCCGCCGCGCCGCTGTGATCGCAGGCCGCCAGGGCCCGGTCGAACAGCCCATCGGCGTCGTCGAACCGTAGCTCGTCGTAGGCGGCGATCCCGGCGGCGAGCAGGGCCGGCGCCTCGGGCGCGGGCTCGTCGGCCGGCGAGCGATCGATGAGGGCGGCGCCGCGAACCTGGGCCGTGGTCCGGACCCGCTCGACGACGGCGGCCTCGCGCCCCGGCGACCAGTACACCACCAGATCGGCGGCCGGCCCGGCGGCGACCGCCGACGGCGTGGCCAGCAGCACGGTCAGACCGAGC
The DNA here is from genome assembly GCA_043775605.1 of Myxococcales bacterium. GTDB lineage: Bacteria > Myxococcota_A > Polyangia > Haliangiales > Haliangiaceae > UBA2376. Next base: position 2,534 of record JAYVSF010000798.1, on the reverse strand, counting down.
GCACCGACCAGAGGGCCGAGACCAGGATGCACGGCCGCATGATGGGTCGAGGGAGCGCCCCCGGTCAACCTGGCTATACTGCACGAATGATCGAGGTTCTCGGCCGCTACGAGCTGCTCCGCATGCTCGGACGTGGCGGCATGGCCGAGGTCTACCTCGCCCGCCGCCGGGTCGCGGGCCTCGAGAAGCGGCTGGTGGTGAAGCGCATCCGCCGCGAGCGGGCCGGCGACCCGGCCATCCTCGACCTGTTCATGCGCGAGGCCCGGCTGTCGATGTCGCTCGGCCACCAGAACGTGGTGCCGGTGTTCGACTTCGGCCGGATCGGCGACGACGCGTTCCTGGCGATGGAGTACGTCGACGGTCGCGACCTCGGCTCGACGCTGGCCCGCGCGGCGCGCCCGCTGCCGCCGCTGCTGGCGGCCCACATCGCGTCGGAGTGCTGCCGCGCGCTCGATCACGCCCACCATCGGCGCGCTCCCGACGGCGGCGCGGCCGGCGTCATCCATCGCGATGTCACGCCGCGCAACGTGCTGCTGTCGTGGGCCGGCGAGGTCAAGCTCACCGACTTCGGCGTCGCCACCCTGGCCAGCGACGGCGACGATCAGATCCGCGGGACCTGGGCGTACATGGCGCCCGAGCAGGCGCGGGGTGAGCCGCTCGATGGCCGCGCCGATCTCTACGCGCTCGGGCTGGTGCTGTGGAGCATGATCGCCGGCACCCGACCGCGGGCCGGCGACGATCCGGCGAGCCTGCGCGAGCGCGCGCGGTCGGGCGAACTGCCGCCGCCGCCGGACGGGCCACCGGCGCTGATCGCGGTCGCGGTCCGCGCCACCGAACCCGACCGCGAGCGCCGCTTCGCCGACGCCCACGACATGCAGGACGCGCTCGACGCCTACCTGATCGCGGCGCGGGCCGAGACCCCCGGCCTGGCGCCCGAGCGGCAGCTCGCGGCCTGGCTCGCCGCGGTCTGGGGCGACGACGCCCGTCGGGTGGAATCGAGCGATGACGATCCCGGCGAGGTGCTGACCGTCGATCTGCCCGCCGACCGGACCCAGCGGTCGGTGGCGGCGACGATGGCCGACGAGGCCGAGCTCGGCCCGGCTGCGGTCGGCTCGGATCCGACGCTGGCCGGCGGTGCGGGCGAGGCGTCCTCGGTGCCGGCCGCGGCGAGCCCCGCGCCTCGACGGCGCGCGCGGCGGGTGCTGGTCGGGCTCGGCGTGCTCGCAGCCGGGACCGTCGCGGTCGGGCTGGCGGCGACGCGACCGTGGACGTCCGCCGCCCGCTCGACGGTGGACCCGACCGCGACCGTGGCGCCGTCATCGCCGCCGGCGGCGGTGAACGACCGCCCAGCAGGTCCGCCGGACGACACGACCAGCCCCCGACCTTCGGCGGCCTCGACCGGCGTGAGCGCCGGACCGACGCCGGCCGCCGCGGCGAGCGAGGCCGAGGCGACCACGCCCGGCGGCGCCGGCCATCGCCGGGTCACGCCGGCCACGACCGCGGGCTCGGCCGGCGCTGCGCCCGACCCGATCCCCGACCGCGCGCCGCGGCCAGCGACGCCCACGCTCCGCCAGGTCACGATCGGCGCCACGCCGTGGGCCGACTTCACCGTCGACGACGACCCCACGCCCCACCAGACGCCCGAGACCCTCGAGCTGCCGCCCGGCCAGCACCGCATCCACCTCCACAACCCGACGATCGGCGTCGAGCGCACGATCACCCTCGACGTCCCGGTCGACCACGACGTCCGCCACGTCGAGCGCCTGCAACCCTGACCCGCTCAGGTGAGCCAGCGGGTGACGACCACCGCGCTGATCACGGCGAGCGCGAGCGCGATCGCGAACACCAGCACCACCGGCTGACCGAACCGGCGGCCGCCGCCGAGCCAGGCCATGCCGCCCTTGACCACGGTGTTGACCGCGACCGCGATCGTGATCGCGAGCGCCGCGAGGTCCGCGGTCAGCACGCCGTCGCGGCTCTGGGCCGCGGCTGCCAGCGTGATCGCGTCGACGTCGGTGAGGCCGCTGAGGCCGGCGGCGAGCAGGAAGCCCGAGTCGCCGAGCCAGCGGGTCGCCAGCTTGGCCCCGAGCAGCACCGCGCACAGCACCAGGCCCCACATCAAGGCGCCCCACAGCTCGAACGGGTTCTTCAACTGCACCGCGGTCGCCGGCAGGCTCGGCCCGCGCCGGACCCGGCTCGCGGTGATCGCCGCCGCGACGAGCAGCACCAGCGCCATCGTCGCCATCGGCACCGCAATCCGCCAGCCGACCACCGGGCTGACCGCGCCGGCGATCACCGCGACCCGGATCGGCATCACGGTGTTGGCGAGCAGCGTGGCCAGCAAGCTCGGCGCCCGCAGCTCGGGCGTCTGGCGGGCGGCCCGCGCCATCGACACGGTCACCGCCGTCGACGAGGTCAGGCCGCCGACCAGGCCGGCCAGCCCGACGCCGCGGGTCGGCCCGAGCAGGCGGGTGAGCACGTAGCCGACGTACTGCACGCCGGCGATCAGCGCGATGAAGGTGCCGACCTTGCGC
>JAYVSF010000797.1:0-8288 GCA_043775605.1 Myxococcales bacterium | reverse complement strand
TGTCATCGATCGATCGGCCCGGCACCAGCGTGCCGGCCCGATCTGTACGGAATCAGAGTCGAGGGTTGGCCGTCGCGCGCGGGCGATCGTTCCGAAACCAAATCGTTGCCAACCCTCTCAGGCGACCGGCTTGACCGGCGCCAGCGGCTCGCCGTGGATCTCCAGGCGGTAGACGCTGTTCTCGGTCTCGACGTAGATCATGTTGCCGCCGGGCTCGCCCAGCACCCGCTTCACCGGCGTCGTGATCATGCGGTGGCCGTGGGGATCGCGAAAGATGACCATCCCGCGACCCACCAGCGGATAGCTGATGAGGTAGCCGGTATAGACGCGACCGATACCACCGGTAGTGCGCTCGACGCTGTGGTCGCGAATCTTGCGAGCGGTTACGCTGACCATGGACCGCCCTGGGTCGATGAGATCATAGCCGTGACCGGCACCATCGTCACTTGATTTGGAGACCGATGCCCCCCGAGCGTGACACGCAGACCGCAGCCGCGACCGAGTACCCCGGCGCATCCCCGGGCGGCGCCGAGGCGATCTACCAGGCGGTGCGCGACCGGCTGCCTGGCAGTCGTCGGACCCGCGGCCCGGTGGTCGTCGACGAGGTGGCCCCCGGCGTGGTGCGGATCGCGGTCGAGACCCCGACGTTGCCGCCCGCCACCCACACCGGCTGCTACGTGGTGGGCCGGTCCGACCTCCTGGCGGTCGACCCAGGCTCGCCGTACCCCGACCAGCAGGCCGGGCTCGCCGAGGCGATCGCCGCCCGCGGCCGCCTGCGCGCGATCGTGCTCACCCATCACCACGGCGATCACAGCGGCGGCGCGGTCGCGCTGGCGGCGGCGACCGGGGCGCCGATCATGGCCCACCGCGCCGCCGCGGCTCGCCTCGAAGGGCGGATCGCGGTCGATCGGTTCCTCGACGACGGCGAGCGGCTCGATCTCGGCGGCCGGCGGCTCCTGGCGTTGCACACCCCCGGCCACGCGCCCGGTCACCTCGCGCTCGTCGACCTCGACTCCCGCGCCACCATCGCCGGCGATCTGGTGGCCGGCATCGGCACGATCCTCATCGATCCCGACGACGGCGACATGGCCACCTACCTGGCGTCCCTCGAGCGCCTGCTGGCCGCCGACGTCGGCGCGCTGCTGCCTGCGCACGGGCCCGTGATCGATGACGGCCCGGCCAAGCTGCGCGCCTACACGGCGCATCGCCTCATGCGCGAGGCTCGGGTGCTGGCCGCGCTGGTCGAGGCGCCGCAGCCGCTGGCGGTGGTGTGCGCGTCGGCCTACGCCGACACCCCGAGCTGGCTGTGGCCGCTGGCCGAGCGATCGTTGCTCGCCCACCTGCACAAGCTGCACGCCGAGGGCCGCGCGTTCGACGACGCCGGCGGCTGGCGACGGTCGGGCGGGGTATAGTGACGGCAGTGGTCGAGCTGCGGCGCTTTCGTGACCTGCCGACGGTGGCGCTGATCCGGGACGTCATCCGCCGATGGTGGGGCCTCGAGCTGGCGTTCGCCGATCCCAAGGGCTACGTGCTCGATCACGCTGACGGCAAGCTGTTCCCGTCCCAGAACGAGCTGTGCCGGCTGGCGCTGTTCTCGAAGGAGGGCTTCCGCCGCTGCAACGAGAGCGTGCGGTTGGTCAAGGATGAGCTCAAGGCCGGGCGCGCCAGCCTGCCCGGGCAGCCGCTCACCGCGTACACCCACGACTGTCACCTCGGCTTCGACATCGTGGCCGCGCCGATCTGGGTCGCGGCCGAGCTGGTCGGCTTCGTGTTCGTCGGCGGCAGCGTGCGCGCCGAGCTGGCGCCGGTCGCGCGCCAGGAGCTGTTGCGCAAGGTCCGCGAGTTCGCCGAGGTCGAGGGTGACGCCGAGCAGCACGTCGCCGACATCCCGCGGCTGGGCGAGGCCGAGCTCGAGCGCCTGCGCGACCTGGTGGCTGCCGCCGCCGCCGAGGTGACCCGGATGGTGCCGCGCGCCTGCGAACAGGCCGCCGCGCCCGAGCACCCGTTCACCGAGATCGTCGGCTCGAGTCCGGCGGTGCGCGAGGCGACCAAGCTGCTGCAGAAGATCGTGCGCAGCGAGTCGACCGTGCTCATCCACGGCGAGAGCGGCACCGGCAAGGAGCTGATCGCGCGGGCCATCCACTATCACGGGCCCCGGGCCAAGAAGGCGTTCGTCGTCCAGAACTGCTCGGCGTTCAACGACAACCTGCTCGAGAGCGCGCTGTTCGGCCACGTCCGCGGCGCGTTCACCGGCGCGGTCAAGGATCAGCAGGGGCTGTTCGCGGTCGCCGACGGCGGCACCTTCTTCCTCGACGAGATCGGCGACATGTCGGCGGCGCTGCAGGTCAAGCTGTTGCGGGTGCTGCAGGAGGGGACGTTCATCCCGGTCGGCGGCACCAAGCCGGTCCGGGTCGACGTCCGGATCATCGCCGCGTCGCACAAGGACCTGACCGCGATGGTCGCGCGCCGCGAGTTCCGCGAGGACCTGTACTACCGGGTCAACGTCCTCAAGATCACGGTGCCGCCGCTGCGCGATCGCCCGACCGACATCCCGATCCTGGTCGATCACTTCCTCAAGAAGCACCGCCACAAGCTCGGGCAGGACGGCGACGCGACGCGCCCGACCGACGCCGCGCTGGCGATGCTGGTGCGCTACTCGTGGCCGGGCAACATCCGCGAGCTCGAGAACGAGATCGAGCGGGCCCTGGTGCTGGGCGGCGACACCGGCGAGATCGGGATCGAGCTCCTGTCGCAGCGCATCCGCGACGCCGAGCCGGCGGGGTCGAGCGCGCGCCTGGCCGGCCACGAGCTGGCCGGCAGCCTGCGCGAGATCATGGACAGCGTCGAGGCCGAGGTCATCCTCAAGGGCCTGATCCGGACCCACTGGAACAAGTCGCAGCTGGCCAAGGAGCTGGGCATCTCGGGCAGCTACCTGATCCAGAAGTGCAGCTACCACGGCCTCGAGCGCAAGGAGTAGCGACGGTGGCGGCGAGCAAGCGCGGTGACGCGTCGGGGGCTGGCTGTCCGATCTGCGGACGGCCGGTAGTGCGCGGGCAGGGCCCGGCGGAGCTCAACCCGCGCACGGGCAAGCCGGCGGCCGAGCCGTTCCCGTTCTGCTCGGGCCGCTGTCAGCTCATCGATCTCGGCCGCTGGCTCGGCGAGGAGTACCGCATCCCCGATCGCGACACCGTGGTGTGGCCGCTGCCCGACGGCGGCCTCGGCGACGACGGCGGCGACGAGCGCGGCTGAGAGAGGCTGGGAATCTGCAAACCACCAGCAGATCGCGCAAGAAGGGCGAAACGCGAGTCTGAGGCGTCGGCGCGGTTCAGTAGGTCCGGGCGCGGGTCTCGATCGCGTACGTCGGGATCTGGTCCAGCTCTTCGTCGTCGAGGCGGTACTGCTCGCACACCAGGCTGAGCCGGGCGCCCTCGCCCTCCATGCGTGCGACCGAATGGGTGAGATCGCCGTCGAAGGTGACCAATAGATTCGTGGCCGGCGTGATCCGCGAGACGTGCTTCTTGCCGCGCCGGAGGACCAGCTCGCCGCCGACCATCGACGGCGGGACCTCGACGTACAGCACGCTCACCGTCACCGGCGTGCCGATGTGGACCGCGTAGGACCGCAGGCTGCGATCGATGTGCGGATCGACCCGCGAGCCGGCGACCAGCTCGAGCGGGTTGAGATAGAACGCGTTGCAGTCAGGGCGCAGCGCGCGCGCGAGGTACGGCCCGAAGCCCGGGAACTCGCGCTCGACCTGCCTGAGCGACTCGCGCCGGAACACGACCGAGAACCCGCGGGTGCCGACGAAGTCGCGGTTCAGCGTGTTGACCACGAAGTAGCGCGAGGCGGCGATCTGCTTGCACAGGCGGCGCGGGTACGCCGGCGGGAAGGCCTCGGCCTGCTCGGTGAAGGCCTTCACGGGCGCGTCGTCCGCATCGCGCCGACCATACCCTGCCTCCGCCGGTCAGGTGGCCGGCGCCAGCGTGCGGGCGAGCAGGTGGGCGAGCAGATCGAGGTCGGCGATGGTGGTGCGGCGGGCCATCAGGCGATCGTCGGAGCGGGCCGCGGTCGCCAGGGCTCGCAGCCGCTCGATGGTGGTGAGGAAGTTGGCGATCGCGGTGGGCGCCAGGCGGGCGCCGAGCGCGCCGTAGTTGGCGTGGTACTGGCCGAGCAGCCATGGTGCGCCGTGGCGGCGGAAGATGTAGAGCACCGGCTCGCTGTCGTCGGTCCGGGTCTCGATCTCGCGCTTGGTCGTCTTCGAGATCGACAGGCCGCCGGTCAGGATCGCCCGGCCGGCGTTGAACTTGCGCTCGGTGACGGTGCGGACCTCCTTGCTCTCGGTCCGGTGGGTCGCGCGCAGCAGCGCGGTGATGTCCGACCACGGCACCTCGGCATCGCCGTGACTGGCGACCAGCACCAGTGCGCCTGCATCGAAGCGGAAGTGGCGGAGCGGCGTCATGTCGTTCGCCGCCACGACGTCGTCGGTGTCGCACACCAGCGCGTCGTGGCCGCGGCGGCGCAGCTCGGCGGCCAGGGCCCGCGCCCGATCCTCGTCGGCGGTCTCGAACACCACCGCCGGCAGGCCGACCCGGAGCTTGAGCTCCATGGTGTAGGGCAGGGCGGCGAGCGACGCGGCCAGCGCGGCGGCCTCCTGCTCGACCGAGGTCGCGAGGCGGGTGATGGCGACCACATGCATGATGGTGCCGAGCATACCGCGCGCCCTCGTCGGCGCCCGCGCTCGTTCAGGCGGTCGGGACCCGCGGCGGGCGTGGACGGAAGTCGGACGGTTCGTGGCCCGCTTCGACGAACGCCTCGAACGCGCGGACCTCGGTGCTGCGGCGCGCGACCGCGAGGAACTGGTCCTCGGTCAACGTGCCGCGCCCGGCCAGGAACGACGCCTCGTCGACCAGCGGGTGGCTGGCGACGGCGAACGCCCGCTCGCCGCCGGTCGCGCGCGACACCAGCACGCCCTCGCTCGCCGGCTCGACGCCGAGCGGCTCGAGCAGCAGCCGGCCGAACGCCAGCGGCACCAGCGCGATCACCTGCGCCGCGTCGAGCGGATCGACGCCCCGCGCCGCCATCGCCCCGACCACGCCGTCGTCCTCGCGGGCGCCGGCGAGAGCGAGGTCGGCGATCGCCCGGCTGACGTCGAGCCCGCCCTGGACCACCACGAACAGCCGGAGGCTGGCCATGCCGTCGACCCGTGGCCAGCGGAACCCGGTCAGGGCCTCCTGGCCGTGGTCCCAGGGCTGGCTGTCGAGCAGCACCTCGGTGTCGAGCACCTCGTCCTCGTGCAACGCGACGTAGGCCCGGATCCAGTGCAGGCCCTCGGGCAGGGCGCTGCCGACGATCAGCTCCTGCACCGCCGCGCGCCAGCGGTCGCGCTCCGGCGGCTCGCCGCGGACGACCAGGCCGCCGAGGGTGACCGCGCGGACCAGGCCGTCGATCTCCCAGGCGGTGCGCTCGACCTCGGCGTCGTCGTGATAGAGCAGCGTCGCCAGCAGGACCGGCAGCGAGCCCATCGCGAACGTCCGCCAGGCGTCGGCGCGCTGCGCGGCCGGGGTCGGCCCGAAACCCGCGCACGACTCGAGCACCGGGGTCCCGATCCACGGCTCGAACCGCACGTCGAGCTGCATCACGGTCGGCCCGATCTCGTGGTGGAACGCGCGGGCCCGGCAGCCGCGGGCCAGCAGGAGCCAGTCACCGTCGAGCGTGTGCTCGACCTGGTGGGCGGCGAGCAGGTCGGCCAGCGCGGCCAGCGGGTCGGTGCGGTCAGGGTCGGGCGTCGTCATCGGATCACGCGGTCGCGTGGTCGTCGCCGCGCGATCGCAGGAGGCGGATGACGTCGGCGATCGGCGGCGCCTCGCCGTCGAGGTGCATCTCGAAGTAGCGATGCATGCGGTCGTACCAGGTCGGCGGGATGGTGTTGAAGCAGACCGTGTGGTCCGGGAACCGCGACAGCATCACCAGGCGGGACGCGACGTAGGCCGTCATGAGCCGGCTGTGGGCCACGTCGGCGAAGGACAGGTGGGCCTTGCCGAGGGCGAGCACGTGGATCGGCTCGTGCAACTTGTCCTCGTAGGCGTAGACCAGCAGCTGCCACCAGAACTCGCGGTCCTCGTCCCGAAACTTGCCGTCGATGGCCGCCGCGATCTGGTCGGGCAGGTCGCGCCAGACCGCCTCGCACGTCGACTTGCGGAGGATGTGGAAGCAGTGCTCGGGCATGTAGACCCGCTCGAAGCCGCGGCCGTAGAGCATCATCGCGGTCCGGTTCGCGACCTTCATGTGGCCCTTGCGGTAGGTGCCGAGCCGGGCGAGCGCCTGCGGCTGGAGGTAGCCGCGCAGGTGCAGGCGGTCGTCGGTGACGAAGAAGCTCGGCGGCGTCGGCTTCCAGAACAGGTAGTCGTCGTTGGCGTAGATGAAGATCTCGGACAGCCCCGGGATCCGGTGCATGAACGCTTCGATGGTGCGACAGGAGAACGTCGGCAGGACCTCGGCCGGGATGAACGCCGAGTGCGGCACGACCTCCACGCCCGGCACCGCCAGCACCTCGGCTGGTGGCTGCTGGCCGTCGGCCAGCACGACGTAGATCGTGCGCAGCCAGGGCGCGTACCGCCGCGCCGACCGGATCGCGTAGACGATCTCGTTCATGTGGCGGTGGCGGGTCTCGTCGCCCAGCTCCTGGTCGTCGGGCCCCGCCGTCAGGTGCTCGAGCTCCATGTAGTGGCGCTTGAGTCGCTGCCACGCTGGGTCGAAGCCATCCACCCAGGTGAAGACGAGATCCATGACAGGAGGAGTCACCGTCCGCGAATACCACTGCGCGCCGATCGGAGCAATCGGTGGCGCTCGGCCGGCGTGGGGGCGCGGCTCGCCGATGCCGCGCGGACCGCGGGAGGATGGCGGCGCAGGTCACCGTCGCGGCGTGCTACCGTCGTCGCGCAAGTTCCAGCCGACGGAGCGATTCCATGGGACCCATCCCACCGACCACCGACCCCGTCGCCGACGCGACGCCCCGGCCCGAGGCCGAGGCCGCGCCCTCGACCTACCCGTCGGCGCCACGACGGCACCGCTGGGCCCGCGCGATCTGTGCGCGCTATCCGTTCGCGCTCGGCGACGACTGGGTGAGCCGCGGGCTCGATCCCTTCTTCGGCGCCGGCCACGACTGGCAGCTCGCGACCGGGCGCGGCGGGTGGCCGACCATGGTCCTCGACCTCGCCCATACCCTGCAGCGCAAGTTCTACTACTTCCCCAGGGTCCACGGCCGCATCTACCGTCGCCTGCCGTTTCGCGAGTACCTCATCGCCACGCTGACGGCGGGCGCCGGGTTCCTCGACATCGGCGCCAACGTCGGCTTCTTCTCGCTGCTCGCCGCCGAGCTGGTCGGGGCGAGCGGGCGCGTCTACGGGTTCGAGCCCGACCCGCGCATCTGCGAGTCGCTGACCCGGAGCGCGCGGGCCAACCGGTTCGCCCACCTCGAGACGTTCCAGCTCGCCCTGTCGGACCACGAGGGCCAGGCCGACTTCTACCGTGCCAAGGACGGGACGGCGGGCTCGCTGGTGCCGGAGGCGCCCGGGCGCGAGGCCCGCTACGCCGGGACCCTCACGACGCCGGTCACGACCCTGGACGCGCTGGTCGCCGCCGGCCGGATCGATCCGGCGCGGATCTCGCTCTTGAAGATCGACGTCGAGGGCGAGGAACCGCGGACCGTGGCCGGCCTGCTCGATACGCTGGTGCAGGCGAACCATCCGCCGATCTGGTGCGAGGTCCGTGGTCCGCAGGGCTCCACCCGCGCGCCCAACACGTTCGTCGCGGTGCGCGATCGGCTCGCGCCGCTGGGCTACGAGGCCTTCACCTGGTCGCGGGGCGAGCGGCGGCCCGCCCGCGCAGAGGACGTCGTCAAGCGGACCGACATCCTGTTCGAGCGCGATCGCCGGGCGCCGAGGCCGTAGATGCGCGCCACCGCGTTCTTCTACCGCCGGCTCCCGCGCCTGTCGTTCTGGCTCAACCGGATGACCCGCGCGAACTACGAGCGCGAGATGGAGCTGCTCGAGGTCCTGTGCGACCGGGCGCGGCCTGGCGTCGACATCGGCGCCAAGGTCGGGATGTACACGTACCGGATCCGCGCCGGTTCGTCGTCGGTCACCGCGTTCGAGCCCATCCCGCTGTTCCACGACATGCTGCGCGCCGTCTTCGCCGACAAGCGCGGCCGGGTCGAACCGTTCGCGCTGTCCGACGTCCGCGGTCGCACGGTGCTGCGGATGCCCTACGCGCCCGACGGTGAGTCCGAG
>JAYVSF010000796.1:0-4274 GCA_043775605.1 Myxococcales bacterium | reverse complement strand
CCGCAGGTCTCGCAGACCTCGTCGGTGGTCTGGGCCGGCACGATCTCGTAGGTGCCGTCGAGGTTCTTGACGACCTCCTTGGTGTTGCGGCACTCGGGGTAGCCCTGGCACGCCAGGAACGAGCCGTTGCGCCCCCACTTGATCACCATCGGCTTGCCGCACTTCTCGCAGACGAAGTCGGTGGCGATCTCCTCGCGCTTGACGTCGCGCATCTCGGTGCGCGCCTTGGCCAGGTCGTCCTTGAAGGGGTCGTAGAACCCAGCCAGCAGCTTGCGCCAGTCCGCGTTGCCGTCCTCGACGTGATCGAGGTCGGCCTCCATCTTGGCGGTGAAGTCGACCGAGACGATGCGCGGGAACGACTCGACCAGCAGGCTGTTGACCAGGATGCCGAGCTCGGTCGGGAAGAACCGGCCCTCCTTCTTCTCGACGTAGCCACGATCGACGATGGTCGACATGATCGACGCGTAGGTCGACGGCCGGCCGATGCCGTCGTCCTCGAGCTCCTTGACCAGCGAGGCCTCGGTGAAGCGCGGCGGCGGCTGGGTGAAGTGCTGCTCGGGCCGGACCACCGTCAACTCGACCCGGTCGCCGACCTCGAGCGGCGGTAGCAGGCGGTCGGCTGCCTCGGCGGCCTCGGCCTTCTCGTCGTCGGTCTCCGACACCTCGTAGACCTTGGTGTAGCCGGCGAACTTGAGGATCTGGCCGTTGGCGCGGATCACCGCGGCGCCGCGCTCGAGATCGATCGTGGTCTGGTCGTAGACCGCCGGCACCATCTGCGACGCGACGAAGCGCTGCCAGATCAGCGTGTACAGCCGGGTCAGCTCGACGCCCTCGGGGTGGTTGGCCAGCGCCAGCTTGACCCGCTCGGGAGTCCACTCCATCAGCGTCGGCCGGATCGCCTCGTGGGCATCCTGGGCCCGCTCCTTGTTGCCGTAGGTCGGCGGGGCGTCGGGCAGGTAGTCCTTGCCGTAGGTGGCCTCGATGTACGCCCGGCCCGCTGTCAGCGCGTCGTCGCCGATGCGGGTCGAGTCGGTGCGCATGTACGTGATGAGGCCGGTCGGGCCCTCGTCGCCGAGCTCGACGCCCTCGTACAGCCGCTGGGCCAGGGCCATGGTCCGCTTGGCGGTGAAGCGGTGCTTGCGGGCCGCGTCCTGCTGCAGGCGCGAGGTGATGAACGGGGCCTGCGGCCGCTTGCGCCGCTCCTTCTTCTCGACCGACGACACGACCGCGTCGCCGGCGCGCAGCTCGGTGGCGATGGCGTCGGCCTCGGCGGCGGTCTTGGGCGCGGCCTTCTCGCCGTTCCAGCGCCAGATCTTGGCGTCAAACGGCGGCGGCTGGCCGGCCTTGCACGACACGTCGACCGACCAGTACTCCTCGGGCACGAACGCGCGGATGGCGTCCTCGCGCTCGCACACCAGGCGGACCGCGACCGACTGGACCCGGCCCGCCGACAGGCCGCGCTGGACCTTGGTCCACAGGATCGGACTGATCTCGTAGCCGACCAGGCGATCGAGGATGCGGCGGGCCTGCTGGGCGTCGGCCTTGTGGGTGTCGATCTCGAGCGGGTTGGCGAGCGCGGCGGCCACGCCCTTCTTGGTGATCTCGTGGATCAGGATGCGCTGGATGTTGGAGTTGACCCCGACGATCTCTTCCTTGATGTGCCAGGCGATGGCCTCACCCTCGCGATCGGGGTCGGACGCCAGGTAGACCTTCTCGTTCTCGCGCGCGGCCTTGCGGATCTCGGCGACGACCTTCTTCTTGCCGTCGATGACCTCGTAGCTGGGCTCGAAGCCGTGCTCGACGTCGACGCCGATCTTGCTCTTGGGCAGATCGCGGACGTGGCCGACCGAGGCCTTCACGGTGTAGCCCGCGCCAAGGTACTTGCCGATGGTCCGGGCCTTGGCCGGGGACTCGACGACGATCAGCGCCGAGCCCGGCTTGACCTTGCGCGGCTTGGCGGCGTGGGCCCGCTCGTCGGCCTCGATCTCGGCGTGCTCGGCGGCGCGCTCCTTGGCGCTCATCTTGGGCGGCTTGCCCCGACCGCGACCCTTGCCAGCCGGCGCGCCCTTGGCGACGACCGCAGGGGCGGCCTTGGCCTCGACCGTGGCGACCGCGGCGGCGGCCCTGCGGTTGGTCTTGCCGTTGGTCTTGCCGTTGGTCTTGGCGGCCGGCTCCGGCTTGGTCGTGGCCTTGGCGACCTTGGTCGTGGCCTTGGCGACCTTGGCCTTGGCCTTGACCTTGGCCTTCGGCTTCGCCTTCGCGGCCTTGGCCTCGGGCTTGGCGACCTTCGCAACCTTCGCCTCGGCCTTGGCGACCACGGCCGGCGCAGGGGCCATGGCCGGCGGCGGCGCCACCTTCTTGCGGCGCCCAGCGGTGTCGTCGGTGCTAGTCGGGTTTGCGGCCACGGGTTCCTCGATCCATCGATCTCATGCGGACGCTCAGGGCGCGCCCACGTACGCGCCGCCGGGGATCGGAATGATCCAGCCGTCGGCTTCGAGCTCGCACAACAGAACATTCAGCCGGCCGAGCCGGAGCCCGAGCTCGCCGTCGTCGGCGAGCTGGTCGAGCACCAGCGGGCGGCCGGCTCGGGTCAGCGCGGCCAGCACCCGGCGCGCGTCGGCCGACGGCTCGGGCCGGGTCGGGCGGGGCCGGCGACCGGCGAGGACATCATCGAGTTCGGCCGGGGTCGCGACCGGCGACGCGCCGCTGGCGATGAGCAACTGGGTGCCGGGCGTGCCCGGGGTCGCGGCCACCACGCGTTCCATCCGGACCGCGGCCCGCGCGGTGTGTAGCGCGCCCGAGCCGGCGCTGGCGCTGACCACCACCACGACGTCCGCGAGCGCGGCGATCACCTGGTTGCGGCGGACGAAGTTGCCGGGCCGGGGCGGCGTGCCATCGGGATAGGTGGTCACCAGCGCGCCGCCGGCGGCCACGATCTGGGCGAACAGGCCGCGGTGGCGATCCGGATAGATGATGTCCTGGCCGGTGCCGAGCACAACCACGGTGTGACCGCCGGCGGCGAGGGCCCCGCGATGGGCGGCCGCGTCGACGCCGAGCGCGCCGCCCGACACCACCTGGACCCCGCGGCCCGCGGCGTGGGCGGCCAGAGCGTGGGCGGTGGCGCAGGCCTCTCTCGAGGCTGCCCGCGAGCCGACGATGGCCAGCGACCGGGCGGGCTCGACCATCGCGCCCTGGACGTACAGCGCCGGTGGACGCGCACCGAGGGCCGAGAGGCGACGCGGATAGGCGGCGTCGTTCGGGTCGAGGTGGGTGGCCGGACCTGGCATGCGAGGGGGTACCCTTTAGCCACCGCGCCGCCCGCCGTCAAGGGTCGAGGCCGCGGACGCCGCGATTTCAGGCGGTTGCAGCACCGGGGCGCGAGCGAGCCCGGGATCGCCGCGGCGGTCATTGGCTCGAGCATGACCGCCTTCGGCATCCAGCCAACGCGGGCACACAACCATGTACCTGTGCGCACTGGTTTTACGATTGACGGTGGGTGGTGTGCGAGCCCACCCTCGCATCACCACCGCACCTCGTGCGGGGAGGAGCTCCACGATGTTGCTACGCCTCTCGGTCATGCTCGGTCTGTGCACCGGCTCGCCGTTCGCTCTCGGTGCCTGTACCGACCCGGGAACGCCCGATGATCCCTCGTCGACCATCGCCGGGCGCGTCGAGATCTGCCACGTCTCGCCGGATGGCTCCACCGCGATGACCACGATGGCGGTCGATCCGAGCTCCGTCGAAGCCCACCTTGCAAACGGCGATCTGCTCGGTGCGTGCGCACCCCGGCCGATCGCGCACGAGACCGGTGGTGGCGACGACGACAACGACGACGACGACGACCACGACTGTTCCGGTCCGGCGGGTCCGGCGGGTCCGGCGGGTCCGCGGGGTCCGGCAGGGCCGGCAGGGCCGGCCGGCGCCGTCGGCGCAGCAGGGCCGCGAGGGCTGCAAGGGCTGCAAGGTCCGGCAGGTGCGAACGGTCTGCCCGGCGCGGTCGGCGCCGCAGGTGCGCAGGGTCCCGCCGGCGCCAACGGCTTGCCCGGCGCAGCCGGTCCGCAGGGTCCCGCCGGCGCCAACGGCTTGCCCGGCGCCGCCGGTCCGCAGGGTCTGGCCGGCGCCAACGGCTTGCCCGGCGCTGCCGGCGCGAATGGCGCCGCCGGTCACGACGGTGCGCCAGGCGCGAATGGCGCCGCCGGTCCGCAGGGTCCGGCCGGCGCGGATGGCGCGAGCGGGCCGAGCGGGCCGCAGGGTCCCGTCGGCGCGGCAGGCCC
>JAYVSF010000795.1:0-8031 GCA_043775605.1 Myxococcales bacterium | reverse complement strand
AACAGGAGCTTGTTGGCGACGACGAACATGACGGCGAACAGGCCCGCCTGGATCGCCACCGTCCAGTCGATGTCGATCAGCGGAACGGCGTTGCCGGCGGCAACTCCGACATCTGTGACCAGCACGGTCGGAAGCATCACAACCTCTTGATAATCCTGTCGTCTTGGCCAAAGGGACCGCGACGCGGGCCGCTTATACGCGGTGCTCGCACGGCGTGTCAACCCTGCGATGCCCCGGAGCGGACCCTCGGCGCATCACGGCGTGACGACAGGAGATCTTTCTCCTGACCACGAATGGTCGGACCGTACGTGCGATCTCCGATATCCTCGGGCCGTGGACTACTCGTTCAGCATCGGCCAGGCGATCGAGCGCGGCGTCCGGATCTGGCTGCGCAACTTCGTGCCGTTCACGCTGCTCACGGTGCTGGTCTACTCGCCGCTGCTGATCTGGGTCTACGCCATCACCCACGGCGTGGTGCGCGTTCACGAGTTGCGCATGCACCAGTGGATCAGCGGCGGCGCGATCGGCCAGCTCAACATCATGCTGTCGGCGATGCTGACCTACGGCGTGGTGATGGAGCTACGCGGGACGCCCGCGACCATGGTCCGGTGCGTGACGGTCGG
Source organism: Myxococcales bacterium (assembly GCA_043775605.1). Lineage (GTDB taxonomy): Bacteria > Myxococcota_A > Polyangia > Haliangiales > Haliangiaceae > UBA2376. The sequence continues at coordinate 7,408 of JAYVSF010000795.1, read as the reverse complement.
GCTCTGGCGGTTCGTGCCCGCGCTCGGCGTGAGCCTGCTGGTCCTGCTCGCGGTGATCGGCGGGATGGTGCTGCTCATCATCCCGGGGTTGATCGTGACTTGCATGCTGTACGTGGCGGTGCCGGCGTCGATCGTCGAGAAGCCGGGCGTGCTCGGCGCGCTGCGCCGCAGCCGGACGCTCACCGACGGCTACAAGTGGCACATCCTCGGGATGACGATGCTGGTCGGCATGATCCCGAGCGTCCTCCTGACCGTCGCCCGGTTCTCCATGCTCGGCCTCGACGACCGCCACGCCTCGATCACGCAGTGGACCCACTACATCTATCTCCAGACCGCCGTGAGCTTGGTGGTCGGGCCGCTCGGCGCGGTGTTCCCGGCGGTGACCTACTACCTGCTACGCCAGGACAAGGAGGGCGCGTCGGTCCAGGAGCTGGTGAGGGTCTTCGAGTAGCCAGCGTCGCGAGTCAGAACGATCGATCGATGCCGAACAGCTGGTAGAGCGGGCAGTAGCCGGTGGCCGCGGTGGCGAATGGCACCGCCGAGACCCCGACCAAGACGCCGCTGGTGGTGTCGGACAGCTCGCCGCTGGTGAGGCCATAGATCCCGGCCCCGCTCGGCTCGGGCATGGGCGCCAGACCCGCCGGCTCGGCATCGGGCTCGGCGATCACGGCGGCGAGGCGGGGCCCGCCGACGACGACCTTGGCGCGTGGATCGGCCGACGCGGTCGAGACCAGCGACTCCGAGAAGGATACCGGCGCAGGAACTCGTCGGGCCGTTCCTCGGCCAAGGCGGCCTCGCTCGGCAGGTCGAGGGTCACGAAGTTCCAGGTCGGAAAGAGACGCCGAAGCAGGGACGTCTTGCCCGTCTGCCGAGCGCCAGTCACCACGACCGCCGGACGCTGACTGCTGAGCGAGGTAAGCAGCTCCTCGATGTCCCTTTTAATCCACATACTTGCAAATAGTAAGTTTTGACTTTCGCAATTGCAAGACTATCTTTCATCCAGCCTCACCGTCCTGGGCCGCCCGTGCGGGTGCGTGCGGTGCGGCGGGTGGGGCCGGCGGCAGAAGGCGCCCCAGCGACGGCGCGGTCGTGGTACCCGAGAGGGAGTGCGCGCCCTCGACGTCGTGATCGCCGTGCTGCTGGTGCCGGGCCTGGCTGCGGCCGCGCCCGCCGCAACCTCCACGTCGCCGGGCAGCGTCTCCGCCGTGATCGAGGCCGCCGCCGCCGAGGCCGCGGTCCCGCCCGACCTGCTGCTGGCGATCGCGATCGAGGAGGACGGCGTCAACCTGGCTGCACACCGCCGGGTCGAGGATGACGATCTGGTCCCGGTCGCGGGCGCGCTCGAGCTGCGCCACGGTCGGCTCGACACCCTCGCGCTCGGCGCGCGCCTGATGGCCACCACCGAGAACGCGCTGCGGGCCGACACCGACCTCGGCACCCGCGCCGGGGCCCGGGTGCTCGCGACGCTGGGTGCGCAGTACGGCGCCGGCGCCGACCTCGCGAGCTGGCGGCGCGCGCTCGAGGTGCTGTCGGGCATGGATGACGGCAACGCGGCCGCCTACGCCGAGCGCGTGATGGCGCGGCTCCACGACGGCGGCCGGTTCGGAGCCCGCGCCGGCGAGCAGGTCGTGCTGCCCGCGCACCCCGAGGTCGTCGTCGATCCGGCCGCGCTCATCCCGACGCCGGCCGGCACGCCCGACTACCCGGGCGCGATCTGGTTCGACACCAGCTGCACCAACAAGTGCGACGCCGGCCGCCCGCTCGGCAACGCCGCCGTCGACAAGATCGTCATCCACGACACCGAGGGCGGCTGGAACGGCTCGGTCGCGACCCTGCAGTTCGACGCCGGCAAGTCGGTGCAGTACATCATCGACCGCGACGGCTCGCGGGTCGGCCAGTTCCGGCCCGAGACCGACACCTGCTGGCACGCCGGCAACTACTTCTACAACGAGACGTCGATCGGCATCGAGCACGTCGGCGTGGCCTCGGACCCGGCCGGCTACTCGACCGCGCTGTACGCGAAGAGCCGCGACCTGGTGCAGAGCATCCGCACCCGCTGGACGGTGCCGCTCGATCGCGCCCACCTCATCGGCCACTACCAGGTGCCGAACGGCAGCAACATCCCGCAGCGCTCGCCGCCGTGCGACGGCCTCGATCGCTGCGAGACCAGCGCCAACTACGGCGGATCGAACAACCACCGCGATCCCGGCTACTACTGGCAGTGGTGCCAGTACATGCAGGCGCTCGGCGGCTCGTGCACCTGCGCCGACACCTGGCCGCTGTGGAACTGCACCACCGATCTGACCGAGGCGGTCCGCTGCGCCGACGGCGCGGTACAGATCCAGGCCTGCGCCGACGGCTGCCAGGTCCAGCCGATCGGCACCGCCGACGTCTGTCACAACCCGGTGGTCGAGCTCGACGCCGGCGTCGACGCGGCCGGCCCCGACGCCGGTGATCCCGGCGGGGACGGGGCGAGCGGCGGCTGCGGCTGCAACGGTGGCCGCGCGCCCGGCGGTGGCGCGCTGCTGCTCGCGGGGGTCGCCATCGCGCTCGGCGGCCCCCGGCGACGTCGCTGACCGCGAGGCCCCCCTTGGCCATCGCCGGATCCTGGTGCCCGACCACGGCGACGTGGAGTGGTCCCACCTGCCGCCCTCTGGTACCTTGGTGCCGTGCGTAGCGCGGCCCTTGGCCATCCGGTGAAATGGACCGAGGACGACTACCTGCGGATGGAGTCGCACAGCCCGATCAAGCACGAGTTCCTCGACGGCGAGATCTATGCCATGGCTGGCGCCAAGAGCCGCCATAACGTCATCGCCACGAACGTTCTGATCGCCCTGGGCATCCTCATCCGGCGACGAGGTGGCGATTGCCGTGTCTTCAATAGCGACCAGCGCATCCGCGTGCAGGACCCCAAGAAGTTCTACACCTATGCCGACGGTGGAGTCGGGTGTGGACAGTGGCTGATCTCGAACAAGGACGGGATGAGCCTGGAGAACCCGGGCCTGCTGTTCGAGGTCCTCTCGCGGTCGACCCGGGACTATGATCGCGGGACCAAGTTGCTCCTCTACCGCCAGATTCCGTCCCTGATGGACATCCTCCTCGTCGACCAGCCGACGCGGCTCGTCGAATACCACCACCGGGGGCCGCGGGGCTGGAAGGTGGTCGGCCGTACCCGGGGGGGGCTCACCATGCTGGGCGGCGTGATCCACCTCGAGGAGCTGTACGACGTGCCGCCCGGCGTACCTGAGGACGAGTAGCCTCGGGGGCGTCACCGGCCGGCGGCGCTGGAGTATCGTCGCGGCGCCGATGCGCGCAACGCTGCTTCCGTGCGTCGTGGTCGCGCTGGCGGCCAGCGTGCTCGCGCCGGCGGTCGCGGTGGCCGAGCGCGCGGTCACCGGCACCGTGATCGCCGACGCCACCGGCCTGCCGATCGCCGGTGCGCTGGTCTCGGTCGGCAACGGCGAGACCACCACCGACGACCACGGCCGGTTCCGGGTCGGTCGGGTGCCGTTCGATCGCGTCGACGTCGTCGTGATCGCCGACGGCTTCGGCGTGTACTTCGGCTCGGCGCGGATCGGCGCCACGCTCACGATCCGGCTCGAGGTCGACGCTGGCTCGCAGGAGCTGATCCGGCTGAGCGGCCACGCGCCGCCCGCCCCGCCGCTGCACCTCGACCCGATCGCGATCCGCACCCAGCCCGGCGCCGGCAACGACGTCCTGCGCGCGCTGCAGAGCCTGCCGGGCGTGGCCCGGACCCCGTTCGGCCTCGGCGGGCTAGCGCTGCGCGGCACCGCGCCCCGCGACACCAAGGTCTACCTCGACGGCATCGAGATCCCGCTGCTCTATCACTTCGGCGGCATCGCGTCGTTCCTGCCGACCGGCGCGATCGATCAGGTCACGCTCGAGCCCGGCGGCGCCAGCGTCAGCTACGGCCGCGGCCTCGGCGGCATCGCGCTGGTGACGTCGCGCACCGGCCGCCGCGATCGCGCGCGGGTCGGCGGCGAGCTCAGCCTCATCCACGTCGCCGCGCTCGGCGAGGCGCCCGGGCCGCTCGCGGGGAGCTGGCTGGTCGGGGTCCGCCGCTCGTACTTCGACGCGATCATCCGCGGCGCCAACCTCGATCTGGCGATGCTGCCCCGCTACATGGACGGGCAGGTGCGGTGGGAGTCGGGCGACAGCGCGTGGATGGCGCTGCTGATCGCCTCGTCGGACAAGCTCGAGCTGGTCACCGATCCCAACGACCCGATGGCCGGCGGCTTCGACACCAGCAACGTGAAGTCGTTCGTGTACACGTCGCAGTTCGTGCGGCTCGCGCTGCGCCATCGCGGCACCCACGGCGCGACGTCGTGGACCCTGTTGCCGTCGATCGGGATCGACGACGTCAACGCCCGCGCCAACCACGACGACATCGACAAGGGCCTGCACCGCACGACCGTGCCGCTGTCGCTGCGGGCCTGGCTCACGACGCCCGTCGCGCGCGGCACGCTGACCGGCGGGTTCGACGGCGGCTGGCAGCACCACGCCTACGACATCGTCAACACCCCGCCGCCGACGCCGATGGAGCCGTCGCCCGACGGCGTGCTGCACCGCAACCTGACCCGCTGGAGCGCCGACGCCGGGGCCTGGCTCGAGCAGGTGTGGACCGGCGCCCGGGTCGAGCTGCGGGCCGGCCTGCGCGCCGATCACTTCGGCCTGTCCGATCAGTGGACGCTCGACCCGCGGCTCGCGGTTAACCTCCACCTGCCGCACGACGTCACGCTGATCCAGTCGGTCGGCCGCTACCACGAGCCGCCGCTGGTCACCGACCTCGATCCGATCTTCGGCGACCGGGTGATGCTCGGCTCGTCGGCGACCCAGGTCGCGACCACGGTCAAGGCGATCGTCGGCGACGACAAGGAGGTGTCGGCGACCGCGTACTACCAGGACCTCCGGCAGCTACCGGTCGACGCGATCACCTCGGCGACCCCGACCTCGGCCAACGGCAGCAGCGAGTCGGGCGGCGTGCTCGGCATCAGCCGCGAGCTGGTCGACACCCAGTTCGGCGCGTACAGCTACCGCGAGGCGATCGGCCGCGGCCGCGCCTACGGCCTCGAGCTGATCGTGCGCAAGACCCTCGGGCCGTGGACCGGGTGGGTCGCCTACACCTTCGGCCGCTCGTTCCGCACCAACCCGGCGCGCGGCGACGTCGAGCATCCGTACGTGCTCGATCAGCCGCACGCGCTGACGGTGGTCGGCTCGACCGGGGTCGGGCGCCACTGGCGCCTCGGCGGCCGGCTCCGCTACGTGACCGGCAATCCGCTGACGCCGGTCGACGGCGCCTACCGCGACGCCAGCGGCGACTGGGTGCCGGTCGACGGCCCGATCCTGTCCGACCGTTTGCCTGACTTCGTGCAGCTCGACGTCCGCCTCGATCGAACGTGGCGCCGATCGTGGGGCGTCCTCGACCTCTACATCGACGTCCAGAACGCGGTGAACCGGGCCAACGCCGAGGGCGTCACCTACAACGAGGACTTCTCGCGTCGCAGCTACACCACCGGCCTGCCGATCTTCCCGGCGATCGGCGTGGAGTACGTGCCGTGAGGGCCGGCGCGGTCGTCCTCGCCCTCGTCGGCGGCGGGCTCGGGCTCGCGGGCCTGGCCTGCGGCGACAACCTCGCCGGCGACGCCGTCGTCACCGCGGTCAGCGGCACGCGCCTCGCCGTCCACCGGTTCCGCTACACCGACGGCAGCGAGCAGACCGGGGTCGAGCTGTACGACAAGGTCGAGCACACGCTGTGCACCGCCGACCGCTGGACCGACGGCGTCGACCGCTGCGTGCCGATCGCCGACGAGGCCGTGTTCGTCGACGCCGCCTGCCACGACGCGGTCGGCCGCCGGCTCGGCACCGACGATCCCACCCACTTCATCGGCTACGACTGGATCCAGCGCCGCCGCTTTCCGGCGCGCCTGTACCGGGCCGGCCGGGTGACGACGCCGATCACCGAGTTCTACGAGCAGCAAGACGGCGTGTGCGCGGGCCCGTTCCCCGGCGGCGGCGGGCTCGCGTACCACACGCTCACCGGCGAGGTCGCGGCCGCGAGCCTGCTCGAGCTCCACGACGACGAGGTCGGCGACGGCCGGCTCGGGCTCACCGTCCGCACGGCGGACGACGGCCTGCGGCTGCCGCTCGGGCTCTACGACCGCGACCTCGACCTGCCATGTACGCCGACGGTCGGCCCCGACGGCGCCGTCGCGTGCGCGCCGACCACCGCGGACGCCGCGGCGTTCTTCAGCGATCCCGAGTGCGAGCGCCCGGCGGTCATCGTCGCGCCCGGACGCGACGCCCCGGCGGTGGTCAAGGCGACGTCGCCGTCGGGCTGCGCCAGCTACCGCGCGACCGGCACCGAGCTGGCCGGGCCGGTGTTCCGCAGGGACAGCGGCGTCTGCCGGTCGGTCTGGCCGGGCCCGGGCGAGCGGGCCTACGCCGCCGACGTCGAGGCCGCGCTGCCGGCGCTCGAGCGCGCGGTCGCGCAGGTCGACGGCCGGCGGCTGCAGCAGATCATCCTGACCGACGGCGTTGCCGGCGCGCCGCTGCGCTTCCTCGACGACGCGCTGTACGACACCGCGACCCGGGCCGCGTGCAGCCACGCGGGGGTCGACGACGACGACATCCGCTGCGTCCCGACCGAGCTCGCCGCCGGCGCGGTGCTGTTCACCGCGAGCTGCGGCGTCGCCGTCGACGTCGTCGAGCTGCCGCGGGCGAGCTGCGCGTGGCCGGCGTTCGCGTGGACGCTGGCCGGCGCCGGCATCGTGTTCCACGCGATCGGCGACCCGGTGCTGGAGCCGCTGTACCGGTTCGACGGCGGCGGCTGCCGCGCCTACACCCCCGCCGCCGACACCGAGCTGCGCGCGCTCGGGCCGGTCCTCGACCCCGACCCGTTCCTGCGTGCCCGCTACTTCGGGGAGCGATGATGAAGCGGGTGCTGCTGTCGCTGGCCGGCTTGGTCGCGCTCGCGGCCTGCGACGGCACGTCCGAGGGCGTGCGGCTCACCGGCGCGACACCTGCGTATGGCCCGGTGGTCGGCGGCACCCGGATCACGCTGACCGGCAGCGGCTTCGGCGCCGCGCCACCGCGCGTGCTGATCGGCGACCGCGAGGCGCCGCTGGTCGCGACCGTCGACGACACGACTCTCGACGTCGTGATCCCGCCGGGCGACCACCCTGGCGACGCCGAGGTCGTGATCGTGAGCGATCGCGGCAGCACCCGCGCCCGCGGCCTCTTCCACTACAGCGCGCCGCCGACCATCACCGCGGTCGGCCCGCCCGACGTCCTGTACCGCTCGGTGACGACGGCGATCACCGTGACCGGCACCGGGTTCGCGGCCGAGGGCGCCGGCGACGTCACGGTCGCGGGCGCCGGCGCCCCGGCC
>JAYVSF010000794.1:0-3703 GCA_043775605.1 Myxococcales bacterium | reverse complement strand
CCCGCGCCCGTGGTCGGGGTGACGGCGCGGCGACCGCGGCGGCTCTGCTATCGTGCGGCCGTGAGCTTCGTCCCCGCTGCCTCGGCCAGCGCCGCCCGCGCCCGGGCCCTCGTCGACCAGTTGCAAGCCGATTTCGGCGCCGCCGTCGAGGCCGCGACCGCGACCCGGTTCGCGGCGGCATCCTGGCTGCGCGACGACGGCCGCCACGGCGGCGGCGTCCGGCTCGCCACCGGCGCGAGCGCGGCGCTCGATCGCGCGTCGATCAACGTCTCGCAGGTCCACTACGACGACGAGCCCGGCCGCGCCCTCGGCTCGGCCACCGCGCTGTCGACGATCATCCACCCGGCGTCGGCCCACGCCCCGTCGGTCCACGTCCACGTCAGCTGGACCGAGCTGCGGACCGGCCGCGGCTACTGGCGCATGATGGCCGACCTCAACCCGGCGATCGCCGACGACGACGCGACCGCCACCTTCGCCGCCGCCCTGCGCGCCGCCGGCCCCGGCGAGTACGAGCGCGCGGCCGCGCAGGGCGATCGCTACTTCTGGATCCCCGCGCTCGGCCGCCACCGCGGCGTCACCCACTTCTACCTCGAGGACCACGCCACCGACGATCCGGCGGCCGACCTCGCCCTGGCCGGCCGGATCGGCGCGGCCGCGACCACCACCTACGTCCGCCTGCTCGCCGAAGCGCTCGCGCTCGCGACCCCGGTCACCGCCGACGATCGCGCCCGCCAGCTCGGGTACCACACGCTGTATCTGTTCCAGGTCCTCACCCTCGATCGCGGCACCACCTCGGGCCTGCTCATCCACGATCAGAACGACGTCGGCATCCTCGGCTCGCTGCCGTCGCACGTCGATCGCGCGCTGCTGGCGTCCTGGAAGGGCCGGCTGCCCGCGCCCCAGGACCAGCTGCTCGACGCCCTGGTCGCCGCCCTGCCCGTCGCCGACCCGGCCCCGGTCGACGCGCCGACCAAGCTCGCGCTGGCCGCCGCCGTCCGCGCCCACTACCGGGCCCACCCCGCCGCGATCGCGCTGCAGGCCTCGGGCGGGATCGCGGTCCCGACCGTCGCGAACCACGCCGAGCACCGCTGATTCCGTCGGCCGTCAGTACGGCCGCACGCTGGACCAGGGCTCCGAGCGCTTGCCGCTCTTGGCCGACGGATCGGGCGGCGGCGCCGGCGCCAGCAGCACCAGCACGACCCGCAGCTTCGACGGATCGACCGCGGGCTCGACCTCGACCTCCTCGAACATCTGGTAGTCGCGGGTCGTGACCTTGCGGACCGTGCCGACCTTGAGCCCGGCCGGGAACGGGCCGCGCAGCCCCGAGGTGAACAGCTCGTCGCCGGCCTTGACCGACACCTCGGCGCCCGGGTCGCTCGACCGCTCGACCCACTCGATCGCGCAGGCGTAGCGGTCGCGGCTGCCGAGGCCGGTGACGTTGCCGAGCCGGCCGGTGCGCTTGACCACGACCTCGACCGACGACTTGGGATCGGTCACCAGCAGGACGTCGGCGTGGCGGCCGTAGGTCGCCGAGATCCGCCCGACCAGACCCTCCGACGTCACCACCGGCATGCCGACCGCGACCTCGTCGGAGCCGCGATCGAGCCGCAGCCGCACCACCCGGAACGCCGACGTCAACGACGCCGCGATCACCCGTGCGCCGATGGTGTCGTCGGGCGTCTGCCGCCGGACCTGGGCCACGTCCTCGAGCGCCTCGACGTCGAAGGCCTTGCGCGCCATCGCCGCCAGCTCGCCGCGCAGCTGCTCGTTCTCGGCCCGCAGCTCGCGGTTCTCGTCCTCGACGTCGATCAGCGCGAGGTAGCGGCTCCACAGCGAGCCGACCCGCTCGACCACCCACGACGTCCCGGCCTGCAGCGGCGCGCTGATCCGCAGCACCGCCTGATCGATCGTGCCCAGCTCCTCGGGGTGGCGCAGGCTGGCCCGCAGCACCAGGGCCGGGATCAGCAGGAACAGGCCGGCCAGGGCCCAGTCCACGAGCCGGCGTCGCAGCGTCATCGCCACCGGTCGAGACTCGCGCTACTTGAGCGCGATCTCCCGCAGCAGGCTGAGCTCGTCGAGGACCCGGCCGGTGCCGAGCACGACCGCGAGCTGCGGGTTCTCGCACACCATCACCGGCAGGCCGGTCTCCTCGCGCAGCAGCACGTCGAGGTTCTTCAACTGGGCCGAGCCGCCCGACAGCACGATGCCCTTGTCGACGATGTCGGCCGACAGCTCGGGCGGCGTGCGCTCGAGCACCGAGCGGACCGCGTCGACGATCGAGTTGACCGGCTCCTGCAGCGCCTCGCGGATCTCGTCGCTGTTGACCACCAGGGTCTTGGGCACGCCGGCGACCAGGTCGCGACCCTTGACCTCGACGGTGAGCGGCTCGTCCAGCGGGTAGGCCGAGCCGATCTCCTTCTTGATGATCTCGGCAGTGCGCTCGCCGATCAAGAGGTTGTACTTGCGCTTGATGTACTGGACGATCGCCTCGTCCATCTTGTCGCCGGCGACCCGGATCGACTTCCACAGCACGATGCCGGCCAGGGCGATCACGGCGACCTCGGTGGTGCCGCCGCCGATGTCGACGATCATGTTGCCCGACGCCTCGGTGATCGGCAGGCCGGCGCCGATCGCCGCCGCCATCGGCTCTTCGATGAGGTAGACCTCGCGGGCGCTGGCGGCCAGCGCCGAGTCGCGGACCGCGCGCTTCTCGACCTCGGTGATGCCCGACGGCACGCACACGATCACCCGCGGCCGGACCAGGGTGCGGCGCTGGTGGGCCTTCTGGATGAAGTACCGGAGCATCGCCTCGGTGACCTCGAAGTCGGCGATGACGCCGTCCTTCATCGGCCGGATGGCGATGATGTTGCCGGGCGTGCGGCCCAGCATCTCCTTGGCTTCCTTGCCGACCGCCAGGACCTTCTTGGGGCCACCGCCCGAATTGGCCTGGACCGCGACCACGCTCGGCTCGTTGGCGACGATGCCGCGGCCGCGCACGAACGTCAGGGTCGTGGCGGTGCCCAGATCGATGGCTAGATCGTTCGAGAACATGCCGTAGACCCAATCGAAGAGCATCGATCAGGTCTCGCCGGCGAGGTGGAGTTCTTGCCGAACCATCGTGGTCATCGCTTGGAACGATCCGCGTCTCATGCGCCGAAGGACGCCGAGCGGCTGGGGAGTAGCACGCCGCGTCAGGCTGGCGCAAGCAGCTTGCACCATGGGGGGGCGATGGCTAGGATGCGCGCCTTCATCCGGACCCCGGCCACCCGGCCGTATGCCGGCGACAGAGAGAGATCGATGCTCGAGAATCTGCGCAAGCAAGGTGCGTCGGCGTTCATCTGGATCGTGTTCGCGATCCTGATCGGCATGTTCGTCGTCAACTTCGGACAGCAATCGGCGGGCGCCCGCGGCGGGTGCACCCTCGGCAGCGGCAAGGCGACGGCGCTGACGGTGGGCAAGGAGGAGATCGACGAGACCGGCCTGCGGCTGGCGGTCAACCTCGGCCAGATCCTCGAACGCCGCCCGGGCGCCGAGGGCGACCAGCAGGCCCGGCGCGCGATGGAGCGCCTGATCGTCCGCGAGCTGCTCGCCGGCGAGGCCGAGCGGCGCGGGCTGCGGGTGCCCGAAGGGCTGGTCGACGACGCGATCACCCACGGCCGCATCCACTTCAGCGGCCAGGTGGTCAACGCGTCGGGCCTGTTCT
>JAYVSF010000793.1:0-3165 GCA_043775605.1 Myxococcales bacterium | reverse complement strand
GCCCAAGCCCGAGTTCCACTTCGTCGGCTCGGACACCCAGATCGTCACCACCCCGGCCGGCCCGATGATCATCTACCAGGACTCGACCAGCCACGAGCTGCTGGTCGCGACCAAGGTCGGCGCCGCCTGGCAGCACGACGCCATCGCCGGCGACGAGGACCCGTTCGTCGGCGCCTACGGCTTCTACGCCTCGGCCGCCGCCGGCGCCACCGAGGCGGTGGTGTCGAGCTGGGTCATCGACCAGCCCCACGGCGACAACTGGGTCGAGATCTTCCGGCTGCCGATTGGCGCCGGCCGCGTCATCCAGCCCTGACCGAGTCGCCGAAGCGCCATCTGGCCAGGCCAAATCTCCTGAGCTGGGTTCGGCGTATACCCCGTGGATACGAGTTTGAAAACGTCTTTCAATGCCGGCGCGTCACGCCGGAGGCCGTTTCGCCCAGCATGGGATGCATGAGATCGTCAGCCCCACCCCGTACCTTGTGGTCCCCTTACTGATGACCTCGATGGCACACGCCGAGTACTCGCCGCCGCCGAAGAGCAGCGTGACCACGGTGCCGGCACAGCGGCTGGGCGTCACCAACGGCCTGTTGATGAAGTTCCCGCAGGTCCACTGCGTCGGCGATCTCTCTCTGCTCGACCGGCCGCGGATCGCGATCGTTGGCGCGCGCAAGGCGTCGACCGAGGCGCGCAAGCGCGCGGCGCAGCTCGCGCGTGACTGCGCGCGCGCTGGTGTCGTCGTGGTGTCGGGCCTCGCCGAGGGCATCGACTACGCAGCGCACACCGCCTGCATCGAGCACGGCGGGCGCACCATCGCCGTGATCGGCACGCCGCTCGACAAGGCCTACCCCGAGGAGCACGCCGACCTGCAGCGCGTCATCTATCGCGATCACCTGTTGGTCTCGCCGTTCGAGTGGGGCCAGAAGTTCGTTCCGGCCAACTTCCCCGAGCGCAACCGCATCATGGCGCGCCTCGCGATGGCCACCGTGATCATCGAGGCCCGCGACACCAGCGGCTCGCTGCACCAAGCTGCCGAAAGCGTTGCGGTGGCGCACCCGGTCTTCATCGCGAGCTCGGTGCTCGCCAACTCGAAGCTCACCTGGCCGCAGCGCTTCATCGGCGAGGGCAAGCCGTTCGGTCGGGTGCTGCGCACGTCCGACGACGTCGTGCAGTACGCGCTGACGACCTGATGCGCGTCATCAAGGGGCTCGCGCTCGGCACGTACTACGCGCCGAGGTCGACTGGCGGCAACAGCACGCCGCACGCCTCGCCGATGCGCGGCCTCCTGTACGCCGTGAAGGACAACCGGACGCCGCCGAACGCGCGGCAGCCGATCGCGCACCCACGCCATCCGTCGTCGGCGCCCGTGCGTGTCGATCGCACGAACGCCATCGAGTACGTCGCGGCCATCGTCACCAGGTACCGGGCGAAGATCGCCGCGTTCTTCGACGCCGCCGACGCGCCGATCACGCTCGTGCCCGTGCCGTCGTCCGACGTCACGCTCGACACCATCGAGACGGCTCGCTTCCCGACCCTTCGCCTGTGTCGCGCCCTCGCCGGCGCTGGCCTCGGCGACGTGCGCATCCTCGCGGCCCAGGCTGGGCGACTCCCACCGAAGCACGAGGGGAACGACTACACGGCGGTCGAGCTCCGCGGCAACCTGCGGCGAACCTCCACCGCGGCGCCGCGCTCGGGCGTCATCGTCTACGTCGAGGACAACGTCCACCGGGGGCGCAGCATCATCGCCCTCGATCAGCTCGTGGGCGGGCCGGCCCGCGTGGCGGTGTTCACGGTCGCGTTGACCGACAGCGCGCCCCGCAGCGACGCCTACACGCCACGCAAGTTCAGCATCAGCTACGATCCCGACGACGACGCGCTGGTCGGTGGGGTCGAGAGGTAGGGTCAGGACGCATTCGGCTGGGAGAACAAGCACCTGTTCGAGTTCCGGCATGCTTCTACGCCTCGGCCGCCGCCGGCGCCACCGAGGCCGTGGTCTCGAGCTGGGTCATCGACCAGCCCCACGGCGACAACTGGGTCGAGATCTTCCGGCTGCCGATCGGCGCCGGCCGAATCGTCCAGCACTGACCACGAGCGCGAACGACGCCTCGGTTCTTCGAAACCTCCTGCAGCCGGTGACGAGCAGCGAGGACACAGCGACCGAGGCGACGATGTTCTTCATGCGCCGGCCATGGTGCAAGCAGGGCGCCAGCTCGTCCGACCACGCTCGCGCCGCCGGCGTCGGCCAGCGGCGCGATGTCCGAGTCCGCGCCCTTGCCTCATGTGATGAGTGCGTTACACTCATCAGCATGAGTAAGCGGATGCAGGTGCTGTTCGACCCGCCCGAGTACCGCCAGATCGCCCGGATCGCGAAGGCTCGGGGCCTGACGGTGTCCGAATGGGTACGGCAGGCCCTCCGTGAGGCGGCCAGCGCCGAGCCCGTCATCGATCGGGGGCGCAAGCTGGCCGCGATCCGGGTCGGTGCGGCCTGCGCGTTCCCGACCGCCGACATCGACACGATGCTCGCGGACATCGAGCGGGGCCAGGTCATGGGGCTCGACCCCGGATGATCCTCATCGATTCGAACATCCCGATGTATCTGGTCGGCGCGCCCCATCCCCACAAGGCCGACGCCCAGCGTCTGCTCGAGGACAGTGTCGCGCGCGGCGAGCGCCTGGTCACCGACGCCGAGGTCCTGCAGGAGATCCTGCACCGCTACGTCGCGATCGAACGGCGCGACGCCATCCAGCCCGCGTTCGATGCCCTGCTGGGCGTCGTCGACGAGGTCTTCGACGTCACTCAGGCTGACGTGCGCGTGGCCAAGGACATCGTCCTCGGGGGCTCCCGGCAGTCAGCGCGCGACGCGGTTCACCTGGCGGTGATGGCGCGCCACGGGGTCACCCAGATCATGTCGTTCGACCGCGGCTTCGACGGCCACCCCGGCATCGCGCGGCTCCGATGACCTCGTCCGCAGCGGCTCCAGGGTCCGACCAATCGTCGCCGAGCCGACGGAGTTGTGACGATATGTCTCCTCCACCCGGCGCGCGGGCTCTGGCATGCTCCGCGCCTCGTGACAACCCAACCGACGCTGACGATGGCCGAGGTCGCGCTCCACGACGGGCGTGACGGCTCCTACTGGATCGAGGTCCAGGGTGAGGTCTACGACGTCAC
>JAYVSF010000792.1:0-8098 GCA_043775605.1 Myxococcales bacterium | reverse complement strand
GTCCAGTCGCCGGCCCCGGCCAGCCACTGGTAGCGCAGGTTCTCGGTGAAGCGGCGGCTGCCGCCCTCGAAGGTCGGGACCACGTAGTCCTCGCGCGCGCCGGGCGGCTCGATCGGCGTCAGGTGCAGGCGCTGGCCGACCGCGAGCGTCAGCGGTGTCGGCTGATCGACGCAGCGCCCGCGCAGCAGCGGCACGGGCTCGCCGCTGGTGCCGTCGGCCGCGATCACCGCGGCGTCGATCCGGTCGAGGCTCGGGTTCTGGTTGGCGACCCGCTCGGCCGGGAGCTGGGCCGAGAACCGCGCGGCCTTGCCGGCGTACACCGCCTCGCGCTCGCCGCCGCCGTCGGGCACGACCCGCAGCGCGACGTTGAGGTCGATGCCGGAGAAGCCGTGCAGCGGGTCGTTGTCGAGCGTGGCCCGGATGACCGCGAGCAGCGGGCCGCCGGCCGGCACCGTCGCGCACAGCCGCTGCGGCGCCAGGCTGCTGTCGGGATCGTCGATGCGGCCAGCGGCGGCGACGAACTGCGGGTCGACCGGATCGCAGCGCAGGTCGGTGCGCGGCGGGCACACCGACATCGACCACGCCAGGCCGCGAGTGGCGCCGGGATCGGCGACCAGCGCGCAGACCTCGAACGGCTGGACCGCGGCGAACGCGCCGAGCGGGTTGGCGGGATCGACCGGCACCACCTGCTCGGGCGGGGTCGCGACCGCGGCCAGCAGCCGCAGATCGAGGACGATCGCGGGATCCTCGAACGAGCCGCAGGCCGCGAACAGCACGGCGCTCACCGACAGCACGCGCGCGCTCACCACGTCCCCCGGATGCCGATCGTCGGCAAGAGCGGGATGCCGGTGATCGGCGCCGACTGACGGAAGCGGTAGTCCCACTGCACGGCCTCCACGTTCGCGGCGTTGGTCACGTTCTGGACGTCGAGGTACAGGCCCAGGCTCCAGCGCTCGAACAGCCACGTCTTCTCGGCGCGCAGGTCGAGCTGCTGGAACGTGCCGCGCCGGACCGAGCGGATCGCGCCGCTGACCGGGCTGTAGTCACCGGCGTCGGCGTCGAAGGTCGCGCCGATCCGCGGGGTGTCGGGCCGGCCGGTCGCGAGCTGGTAGCGCGCGCCGAACTCGAAGCCGCCGCCCGGCTTCCAGCTCACCACCGCGTTGAGGTTGTGGCTCTGATCGAACGCGGTCGCGGTCCACGGCCGGCCGGGGAACCGACGCTGCACGCTGTGGCTGTACGTGTACGACAGCCAGCCGAACACCGACTCGCTGATCTCGCGCTTGACCAGCAGCTCGAGCCCGTAGGTGTGGCCGACGCCGATGTTGAGGAAGTTGTCGGGGGTGACGGTGGTGCCCTCGACCTCGCTCGCGGTCGTGAAGTGGATGAGCCCCGAGCGATCGATGTAGTAGACCTCGCCGTCGACCAGCCACTGCCGGTCGGGCTTCCACTCGCCGCCGAGGCCGACGTGCAGGCCGCGCTCGGCGCGGACCGCGGGGTTGCCGAGCTTGGCGTCGACGGCCTCGGGCTGGGGCGGCTGGTGGAAGACGCCGGCGTAGCCCTTGGCGACCAGCGTGTCGTCGACGGTGTAGCGCGCGGTCAGGCGGGGATCGACGGTGGCGAAGGCCTGGCCGCTGATGACGTAGCCGTCGAGCCGCAGCCCGGGCAGCAGCCGCAGCCGCGACGTGACGTCCCAGGCCAGGTCGGCGTGGACCGCGGCGCCGAGCTGCTCGACCGAGCGCAGCAGGCGCGACGGATCGATGTCGATGTTGTCGCCGGTGGCGATGTTGGTGTCGTCGGGGAGCAAGAGGTCGTAGCGGGTGATCCGCGACTCGACGTCGAGCCCGGCGTCGAGCAGGAGGCCACGGGCGAGCGGGCCCTTGGTCCGCATCCGGTACGAGAACGTGTCCTCGATCAGCGTGGCGCCGGTGAACGCGCCGCCGCCGTCGGCCTGGCCGCTCGAGAACTTGGCGCTGTCGCGGCCGTAGGCCGGGCTCAACGTCAGCGTCCAGTCGCGGCCGAGCGGTCGCTGGTAGCGCGCGATCCAGCGTCGGAAGTTCACCTCCGAGTCGAGCGCGAGCGAGGTCTGCTGGTCGGGATCGGTCGACAGCACCTTCAGCCGATCGCTCGAGACGATCGCGAACAGGCTCAGCGTGCCCTCGCGGCCGAGGTCGGCGTCGACCCGGGCCTGGCCGTCCCAGTACACCGGCACCACCACCCGGGTCGCGCCCGGCGCCGGCTCGGGCAAGAGCAGGCCGAGGAACGCGTCGAGGTACGACCGGCGGCCGGCGACCGCGACCGCGACGTGGTCGCCGAGCGGGGCCCGGATGTAGCCGCCCGCGTCGAGCAGATCGACGTCGGCCGAGCCGTGGACGCCGTCGGCCTTGGCGCCGCGGGTGTCGATCGACACCACGCCGCCGTGCGAGCGGCCGAACCGGGCCGGGTAGCCGCCGGGGTAGAGGTCGATGGTCTCGAGCAGCTCGGGGTTGAGCACCGACGGGCCGCCGAGGAAGTGGAACAGCAGCGGCACCCGGTGGCCGTCGATGTAGACCGCGCTGTCGTCGGGGTTGGAGCCGCGGATGAGCAGGAAGCCGAGGCCGAACGGCGCCCGCGCCACGCCCGGCAGGGTCTGGATCACGCGCACCGGATCGCCGAACGTGCCGGGCACCGACGTCAGCTGCGCGTGCTGCAGCGTGCGGCGGGTGACCTCGAGTTGTTCGCGCGCGCCCTCGACCACGGTCTCGTAGCGGTTGCCGCCGGTCGGCCGGACCCACAGCCGGACCTCGACGGTCTCGCCGGCGTCGACCGCGAGCGCCCGCTCGAGCCGGTCGTGACCGTCGCTGATCACCAGCAGCGTGTGCGGCCCGGCCGGCACGCCGTGGAACGCGAAGTGGCCGGCGTCGTCGGCGATCGCGTCGAGTCCGAGATCGGCGACCGAGACGATCGCGCCGGCCAGCACGTTGCGGGTGCCGCGCTCGACCACCACGCCCTCGATGGCGATCGGCAGCCGGACGTCGCCGCCGTGGCTCGGCGGACCCTCGGCCGCGGGATCGACCGCGGTGCCGTCGCCGGCCGGCGGCGGAGGCGGTGGCGGTGGCGCCTCGACCCGGTCGATCACGAAGTGGATCGTGGTCTCGACCGTGATCGCGCCCGGCTTGCCGTCGACCTCGGCCGGCTCGAACACGTACTGCAGCGCCGCGGCGATCGCGGCCTGGTCGAAGCCATCGCCGACCGGGGTGATCACGGTGACGTCGGTGACCACGCCGTCGGCGTCGATCGCGATCCGGACCGGGACCGTGGCCTCCTTGCCGGCGGCCAGCGCGGCCGGCGGGTACTCGGGCGCGACCGCCTGCACCAGCACGGGCGCCCTGGTCACGACCGGGGCCGGCGCGGGAGCGGGCGCGGCCGGCGGATCGCGGCGGGCGTCCTGGGCCCATGCCGGTCGGGGCAGCCCGGCGCCGGCGGTGACCGCGATCACGGCCGCCCAGGCCTGGCAGGATCGACGGCGCATGGGACGGGACAAGGCTAACCGTCGACGGAGGGATGACAAGCCGCCGGCCCAGGTTCCGGCCAGGTACGGACCGCGACCCGGGCCGCGCGGTCGCCCGCTCCCGTGCCGCCGCCGGGGTCGCCCCGGTCCGACCGCGGCCGCCTCCCATTGATTGCCGTCCCGGCGACCGCCTGTGCGATACTGCGAGCGTGCGGGCCCATGGAAATTCCGTTCCTGGTGGGCGTCGATTGCTGGGATCCGCGGGCGCGAGCCTGCTGGTCCTGGTGCTCGGCGCAGTGGTTGGCTGCTCGAGCCCGGCGCAGCCGGCGGACGACGACGACACGCCGGACGACGCCGGGGTCAGCGACGGCGGCCCCGACGCCGGGCCGCCCGGACCGTCCTTGCAGTTGCCCGACCCCGATCACGGCCCGTTCCGCGGCGGCACCACCGTGCAGCTCCACGGTCAGGGCTTCGTCCGCACCGACACCGTCTGGTTCGGCGGCCGCCAGGTCGACGCGATCGATCAGCGCTTCATCGACTCGCGCCGGCTCGAGGTCATCACGCCGCCTGGCGAGCCCGGCGACGCCGACGTCGAGATCCGGCGCGGCGGCGGGCCCTTGCTCAAGCGGGTCGGCGCCTACCACTTCGATCAGATCGCGGTCGATCCGCCCAACGGGTCGACCGCCGGCGGCACCTTCGTCACGGTCACCGGCTGGCAGACCGACTTCGACGAGACCACCGCGATCACCTTCGACGGCCTGCCGCTGACCGGCGTCCGGATCGAGAACAGCGGCCGCCTCACCGGCTACACCCCGCCCGGCACCGCCGGCGACGCTGATGTCTTCATCCGGACGTCGACCGCCGACTACACCGCCGCCCGCGCGTACACCTACCGCGCCGTCGGTGACTCGTTCTCTGGTGGCTTCGGCGGACCGCCCCTGCACGGCACCATCAACATCAGCGTCATCGACAACGCCACCTCCGACGGCATCCCGATGGCGTTCGTCAGCCTCGGCGATCCCAACACTACCGCGCACAAGGGCCGGACCAACATGCTCGGCCAGATCACCTTCAGCGGGCCGGACATCGTCGGGCCGCAGCGGGTGACGGCGTGGTCCGACAACTACGAGGTCGGCACCTTCGACTGCGTCGACTCCGAGGACGTCTCGATCTGGCTGCGCAGCCCGCTGCCGCCGCCGGGCGATCCGGTCGGCAGCATCGGCCCCAACCCGTCGGTCATCAAGGGCCAGGTCCTGTTCGGCGACGCGGTCGGCCTCGGCTCGCCGTTCTGGAACCTGGTGCCCGAGCCGCGCACGCTCACCGAGCGCAAGCGCATCTACGTCACCACCACCGCGGCCTCGTTGACCAGCAACCCGCAGCCGCCGCTGGCGCCGATCGACTACACCTTCAATCCCAACCGGCTGTCGTGGCCGTTCGAGGTCCAGGCCCGGCCGGGCGCGACCGGCGTCGTCGCGATCGCCGGCCTCTACGATCCGGCGCGCGATCCCAGCGGTCGCGGCAGCGAGGGCTTCGAGCCGTTCGCCGCCGGCGTCGCCCGCGGCGTGCTGGTCGGCCCCGGCGAGACCCGCACCGGCGTCGACCTGATCATCAACATCCCGCTCGACGCCGCGATGCGGGTCCAGCTCGATCACCCGCCGCCGCTCGGCGGCCCGGGCCGTCCGGTCCAGGTCAAGCTGCGTGGCGGCGTCGACCTCGGCGGCGAGGGCACGATGCACTTCGGCCGCCACGGCGTCCTGCCCGATCCCAACCGGCCCCTGGCCGGCGAGACCATGTTCCCGCCCGGCGCCACCCAGGCCACGATCGTCGACCTGCCGGCTCTGGCCCGCGCGATCGGCGATGGCTCGTACGCGCTGCAGGTCGGTGGCTACGCCGCGTCGGGCGGCCAGCCGTTCTCGGTCCGCATCGTGCGCGGGCTGCACGACACCAGCGCGCCGGTCGTGATCGGCGACTTCGTCGGCGTGCCCACCGCGCTCGACCCCTCGAACCAGGGCACCGCCACCGGCCGCCACGTCCGGTTCGCCCCCGACGGCGACACCACCGGCGTGCCGACCTTCCACATCCACATGCTGTACGACCAGCTCGGCAACCCGGTGTGGCGCGGCATCACCTGCGGCTCGATGTACGACGTCGAGCTGCCCGATCTCGCGGTCGTCAACCACGACTACCCGCCGCACAACCAGTTCATGACCTGGGTCGCGTGGTCGATCGCCACGCCCGGCAACTACCGCGACTTCAACTACCGATGGCTCGGCATCTCCTACTGGCGGGCCTACGCGTCGAACGTGTTCGGCGTCCGCTTCCCGTGAGCTCCATGAATCGTTCTCGCCTCCGCGCGGCCGCCGCCGCGTTCGTCCTCGTCTTGTCCCCGGCGCTGGCCCTCGCGCTGCCGCTCGTCCTCGTCCTCGGCCTCGGCCTCGGCACCGGCTGCTCGGCCGACGCCGGTGGGTTCTGCCCGCCCGGCTTCAACCGTTGCGACCAGAACCGCTACCAGGTCTGCAACGACAACGGCACGTCGTGGAACACCATGACCGACTGCACCGGCAGCGATCAGATCTGCGTGACCAACGTCGGCTGCCAGGCCTGCTTCCCCGACACCAAGACCTGCATCGGCCAGGACGTGGTCCGCTGCCGCCCCGACGGCACGGCCTTCGACGTCATCGCCAGCTGCGACGGCACGCTGCAGCAGCAGTGCTCGGGCGGCGAGTGCAAGGACGCCTGTCAGCTCGCCGCGGCCTCGCGCGACTACGAGGGTTGCGACTACTGGGCCGTCGACCTCGACAACGCGGTGGTCACCAACACCGGCTCGGCCGCGGCCCAGCAGTTCTCGGTCGTGGTGTCCAACGCCAGCGACCTCGAGGCTGACGTCCGGGTCGAGATCTGGTGCACGGCCGCGGACGCCGCCAACCCGGCGACCCCGTGTACGCCCGGCCAGCCCTACGTCGTCCGCCGGGGCATCCACCTCGCCCCCGGTGACCTCAAGGTCATCGATCTCGATCCGCGCGAGGTCGACGGCACCAGCGCGCCTGAGCTCAACGACGGCCCCGGCACCTTCGAGTCGACCCACGCCTACCACGTGATCTCGACCGCGCCGTTGATCGCCTACCAGTTCAACCCGCTCGAGAACGTCGGCGTCTTCTCCAACGACGCTTCGCTGCTCTTGCCGTCGGAGGCGCTGTCGGACAGCTACCTGGTGGCGTCGTGGCCGCAGACCCTGGCCAAGACCCTCGACGCCACCACCAACGCCGGCATCCACCTGCGCGCGTTCTTGACCTTGGTCGGCATCGAGGACGGCACCACCGTCGACATCGGGCTGTCGACCCGGGTCCTCGGCGGCGGCGGCATCCGCGCCGCCAACGCCGGCGAGACCCTGACCGTCCAGCTCGATCGCTTCGACGTCGTCAACCTCGAGACCGACGGCTTCAACGCCGACTTCACCGGCACCAGCGTCCACGCCTACTCGATCGACGGCATGCGCAAGGTGGCGGTGTTCACCGGCAGCGAGGCGTCGGACTCGCCGCGCTTCGACACCCTGGCCACCCGCAGCTGCTGCGCCGATCACCTCGAGGAGCAGGTCTTCCCCGAGGACTCGTTCGGCACCCACTTCGTCGGGGTCCACACCCCGTCGCGGTCGAAGGCGGTCGACGCCGCCGGCTGGGACGTCGCGGTCGTGCTCAACGAGCCCGAGTACTGGCGCATCCTGGCCAGTCGCGCCGACACCGTCGTCACCACCAACCTGCCGCCGCCCCAGGATCGCTACACCCTCGGCCGCGGCGAGAACGTGTTCATCACCACGACCCGCGACTTCCTGGCGACCGCCAACAATCCGATCGTGCTCCTGCAGGTGCCGGCCAGCCAGCAGGCCACCGGCATCCCGTCGACCTTGCCGGGTGGCGAGCGGCCGCCCGGCGGTGACCCGTCGATGATCTGGGTGCCGCCGGTCGAGCAGTGGCGCAACCGCTACCTGTTCCTGGTGCCCAACAAGTACGCGTTCGACACCATCCTGATCGCGGCGCCGGCCACCGCGCACCTCATCTACGACGGCCTGCCGATCGACATGGTGACGACCTGCGAGCACACGCCGATCGGCATGCAGGAGCCGCCCGGCGGTGGCGCGCTGGTCGAGTACGTCGCGGTCCGCTGCCAGCTGTCGTTCCCGGTGCCGGGCGGCGCCGGAGCGCAGGACGACGGCGTCCACCTGGTGACCAGCGAGGGCGGCGAGCGGTTCGGCCTGATCGTGTGGGGCTGGGACAGCTTCGTCAGCTACGGCTATCCGGCCGGCTCGAACGTCGAACGCATCAACGTTCAGTGATGGCGACGTGCGGTAGTCGATGACCGACGCGGCGACGGCGTACTGTGCGATCCACCCGGCGGTCGACGCCACCGGTGCGTGCGAGGACTGCAAGCGGCCGATCTGCACCCGCTGCACCAAGGGCACACTCGACGGCTTCATGTGCCCAACCTGCGCCCACAAGCGCTACGGCCGGCAGAAGCTGGTCACCGCGCTCAAGGTCGGCGGCGTGGTGGTGGCGATCGTCGGGGTCGCGGTGTTCGGCCTGATCATCGTCGGCAAGGGCAGCGAGCGAGACGCCG
>JAYVSF010000791.1:0-9629 GCA_043775605.1 Myxococcales bacterium | reverse complement strand
CCCGGCAGGTTCGACCACGCCGCCCCTCGGTCAGGCGCCGAACAGCTGGGCGACGGCGAGCTCGAGGTCCTCGAAGGACGGGGCGTGGATGCGCTCGCGCTTGCCGGCCGTGAGGTGGACGACGTAGCCTTCGAGGGTCCAGCGGTAGACGGTGAGCGTCTCGTGCTCGGGGTCGATGATCCAGTCGTGTGGGACCCCGGCTCGCTGATACGCGAAGAGCTTCGTGCCGAGGTCGTTCTCGGCGTTGCTGAGCGAAAGGATCTCCGCGATCCAGTCGGGCCGGATCCGGATCGGCCGACCGCGGGAGCGCTCGGGGACGCTGGAGCGCCGCCAGCCGACCAGATCGGGGCGATACACCTCGTGGGTCTCGAGTTCGATCTCGACCTCGGTCGCGATCCACCAGCCGCCGGGCCCGCCGCGTCCGCGCTGGAACGGCGGCTTGAGCAGCTCGGCCAGTGAGCTCTGGGCGTCACCGTGCTCGTAGCTGGGCGCCGTCTTCTCGACGATCTCCCCGCCGATGATCTCGGCGTGGAACTCATCCGGCAGCGCCGCCAGGTCCGCCGCCGTGGCGGGCTCGGAACGACGCGCGCCGGGCTGCATCGCCCCATGGTAGACCGCTCGCCGGCCGCGGGCGAGCGGTCCTCGACGGCGCGCGGGCGCCGGGTCAGTGATCGACGAGGCTGCGACCGCCCGGCGACCCGCCGGATGGCCGCGACGTGATACCCCAGCGGGATGCTGCCCAGCGCTGGCGACCGGTTCCCGTCGATCATCATCAAGGAGGCCACCGCCGAGGGGCCGCGCGACGTCGATCCGGCGGCGCTGTTCGCCGGCAAGATCGTCGTGCTGTTCACGCTGCCGGGCGCGTTCACGCCGACCTGCTCCAACCACCACCTGCCGGGCTACGTCGCCCGCCGCGACGCGTTCACCGCCCGCGGCGTCGACCTGGTCGCGTGCCTGTCGGTCAACGACGCCTGGGTCATGCAGGCGTGGGCCGCGGCCCACGGCGCGCTCGGCAAGATCGTCATGCTGGCCGACGGCACCGGCGCCCTGACCCGGGCCCTCGGCATCGACGTCGATCTCGGCGCGGCCGGGCTCGGGGTCCGCGCCCGCCGCGGCATGCTGGTCGTCAAGGACGGGGCGATCGTGACCATCGCGCTCGAGGCGCCCGGCAAGCTCGAGGTCAGCGGCGCCGACGCCTGCTTGACGTCGCTGGCCTGATCGAGCCGGCGGGTGCTGGCCGGCTGCCGGACGCTGCTGTCCGGGTTTCGGACGGCGTGGCCGGACGCCGGACACGGGCCACGGACCCTCGCGGAGTTACGGTTGGCCCGAGGCTTGCTCGAGCGGACGGCGTGCCCTCCCTGGACCACGAAGCCCCGCTGGTCGTGCTGCGTGAGCAGCCGCGGCTGGTGGCGACCCTGGTCCAGGACGGCCTCGGCCTGCCGCTGCCGGCGTTCGCCACCGTCGAGATCGGCGATGCTGGATTGACCCAGGCGATGCCCGCCGAGCTGCGGGCCGACCTGGTGGTGCATCTCCGCGGCGGTCCACCGGAGCACGCCATCGTGATGGGCATCATCGTCGAGGTGCAGCGCGCTCGGGACGACGACAAGCGCTGGTCGTGGCCGCTGTACGTCGCGGCCCTGCACGCGCGCCTCGCCTGTCCGACGTGCCTCATCGTGCTGGCCACCGACGACGCGGTCGCACGCTGGGCGGCGAGGCCGATCACCACGCTCCAGCCCGGCTCGCCGTTCGTGCCGCTGGTGCTCGGCCCCGACCGGATCCCGCGCGTCGCCATCGAGCGGGCTCGCCAGGAACCGTGGATGGCCGTGCTGTCAGGCCTCGTCCATGGCAATCGTGTCAATGGAACCGCCGCGACGCTCGCGGCCCTGGAGGCGCTGGGGATGCTCCCCGAGCACCTCGCCAACGTCTGCTATGATCTGATTCGCGGCTCGCTGAACGAGGCCGCGCGTCGCGCGCTGGAGGAAGAGATGCAGCCCGGCAAGTACGAGTACAGGACCGAGTTCGCGCGCCGCTACTTTGGTGAGGGGCGGCAGGAAGGGATGCTCGAAGGCGCCCGCGCGGTCGTGCTGTCGCTGGTCGACCGCCACGGGGCGGTGGAGGCGCCGCTGCGCGAACGGGTGGCCGCGTGCGCCGACCCGGAGCGCCTGCGGACGCTCGCGGTCGACCTCGCCCGGGCCCCCGATCTCGACGCCGTGGGGCGTCTCCTGGAAGGGCTGTCACCGACGGTCGCGGTCGACGAGTGAAGGCGAGGAGCTGTCGCCGGGAGCGACCTGGGCGGCCCGGGAGTCAGAACGCGGTGTACGACGCGCCGATGGTGCCGCCGAGGTAGGTGTCGATGGCGCCGCCGACGATCAGCGGATCGCCGCGCTCGGGGTTCATGCTGAAGAAGTAGTGGCGCGCCTCGAAGCGGCCGACCAGGTCGAGGTTCGCGCGCAGGCGGAAGCGCAGGCCGACCTCGCCGTCGAGGCCACTGCCGGTGCCACGCGGGAACCAGGCGGCGTCGAACAGGTCGCCGGTGCCGGTGAGGAAGCGCCAGCCGAAGCCAAGGTCGGCGTGCAGGCGCGCGCCCAGCTTGACGTCGGCGTCGACCCCGGGCCGGACCCAGCGGTAGGCGACGTCGGGGACCTGCTCGGCGCCGGGCTGACTGTCGTCGACGATGCGGAACGACTGCTGGCCGAAGCCCAGCCGGCCGGTGGCCTGGAGCGGGCCGACCTTGCGGTGGTAGCCGAGGCCGATCGACCACTCGGTCGCCTTGGTCGTGTACTTCATCGCGGTGTCGTCGGCGCGACCCGAGCCGCCGAGCGACAGCTCGAGCGCGGCGGTGACCTCGAACGGCGTGCCCGCCAGTGGCCGCACCGTGGCGTCGAGCGCGACCGCGGCGACGGTGAGCTTGTGCGACCGCATCGCGTTGCGGATGTCGTCGGTGTACTTGAGGCTGCGGTGGATCGGCGCGAGGGCCGCACCGACAGTGACGCGACCGGGACGGGGTGCCGGGGCGGGGCCGACCGGGACCACGATGGCCGGGCCGCCGGCCGGGCCGAAGCGGTCGGGCGCGGTGGCGACACGGATGCTCGGGTCGCTGGGCGGACGCTTGACCTCGCCGGTGCCGACCGGCGGGAGCGGCGGCGTGGGCGTGGCCGTACCCGCGGGCGCGGTGCTACCGCTGGCACCGACGGCCGGGGTGACGGGACCGGTCGGCAGTGGTGTCACCTTGATCGGCGGGCTGGTGATGACGACCGGGGGCTTGACCGGCACCCTGACCGGCGGCGGCGGGGGCGGGGTCGCGCCCGGCAGCGGCCGCAAGGCGCCGTTGAGCCCGCCGCCGAGCTTCTTCCACAGGGGCACCGCGGCGGCCGCGGCCAGCCCGGTGATCGCCGACTGGGCCTCGTAGCGGCCGAGCTCGGCGCCGTCACGACCCTGGTACGCGACCACGGTCGCCTTCCAGGTCGCCGCCGTCACGCTGGTCCGCACCGCCACCACCGCGTCGAGCTCGTGCTCGATCGCGAGGGCGATCGCCTTGTCGGGCCCGACCACCGGCGACGCGCTGACCGCGATCACGCCGACCTCTGGGTGGTCCGCGAGCACCTTGATCAGCGCGGCCACGACGGCGGGGTCGTCGCCGACCACCGCGACCCGGGTCCCGGCCCGGGCCGGCGCGTTCCCGCCGATCAGCCCGAGGACCACGGCGAGGAGGACGAGGACGCGACGAACGAGGGCGGAGCTCATGGCGTCCCCACGCGGGCGCGGGCGAGAGACGAAAAGCGTCGACGGTGCATTGCGGCGATCAAGCCACGGCGTGACGGAACCGTCAATCGTGCGGGCGCGTCCCGTTGGCTCCGGGCTGGTGCGGCCAGGTCCAGCCCGCGACCGCCCGGGTGCGCCGCGCGGCTGGCACCGATCCTGGAATGCGGCGCTTTGCGGCCCACACCGGCCCGGACCTGGGGTAGAACCCTGACCCTCAACGATCCGAAGGATGACCACGATCCATATGCACACGAGCAAAGTCCTGCCATGAACGGCCGTCCAATGGGCCGCGACGATCGGCGCCGCCCCCAGGGTGGGCTCCGCATCAACCACCGCATCCGGGTCCCCGAGGTGCGCGTGATTGTCGACGAGGAATCGCAGGCGGGCGTCATGCCCACCCACGAAGCGCTGCGCCTGGCCGAGGAGAAGGGGCTGGATCTCGTCGAGATCTCGCCGCGCGCCTTCCCGCCGGTGTGCCGCATCATGGACTACGGCAAGTACAAGTACGAGCAGGCCAAGAAGAAGCAGCAGGCCCGCAAGCACGCGTCGACCGTCGAGATCAAGGAGATCAAGTTCCGTCCCAAGACGGAAGGCCACGACATGGACTTCAAGGTGAAGCATGTCCGGCGGTTCCTCGAGGGCGGCAACAAGGTGCGGCTCGCGGTCGTGTTCCGTGGTCGCGAGATCACCCACCCGCAGACGGGCATGAACGTCCTCAACCGGGTGGTCGAGGCGACGGCCGATCTGTCGGCGGTCGAGGTCACGCCCAACATGGAAGGCCGGCGCATGATCATGATCATCTCGCCCAAGCCGAACGTGGTGCGGAAGGCCCAGGAGAATCGCAAGAAGATCCTGGCCGCGATCGAGGCCCGCAAGGAAGCGGCCAAGGCCGCCGGTCACGCCCCGCCGGTGGAGCCCGAGGAGGACGACGACGACATCGACGAGGACGAGATCAACGCCGACGTCGTCGACGATGACGAGGACGAGGCGAAGGACGACGGCAAGGCCGACGCCAAGGCCGACGGCAAGGACGACGGCAAGGCCGACGCCAAGGCCGACGCCAAGTCCGACGCCAAGGATGAGAAATAACCGTCTCTGGGGTCTCGCGGGCCAGGGCCGCGGGATCTCAGGGGGTTGTCGACCTGCTGGCGGCAGGCGACGATCGGGCACCATGGGACTTGTCAACGGTCCCTGGCTGGTGCATAAACCGCCTTCCTTTCCCGGGTACTCTCTCGGGGCCAAGAGCCATGCCCAAGATCAAGACCCACTCCGGCGCCAAGAAGCGTTTCAAGCAGACGGCGACCGGCAAGTTCAAGTACCAGAGCGTGTACCGCCGGCACCTGTTGACCAATCGGTCGACGAAGCGCAAGCGGCACCTCCGCGCCAACAACTACGTCGGCCCCGCCCAGCATCACCAGATCGCTGCGATGCTGCCGTACGGCACCTGATCGTCGACTCTCGACGATCAGGTTCTGGTCCGCGTCACGTTCACAAACAGAGTTCGAGGAAGTCATGCCCCGCGCAAAACGAGGCTTCAAGGCCCGCCGCCGTCGTAACCGCATTCTCAAGGCTGCCAAGGGCTTCCGTGGCAAGCGCTCGAGTTGCCACGCTGCCGCCAACGAGGCGGTGCAGCACGCCTGGATGCACATGTACCGCTCGCGCAAGCAGCGGAAGCGTGACTTCCGCTCGCTGTGGATCGTCCGCATCAACGCGGCGGCCCGCGCGCTCGGCCACAGCTACTCGAAGCTGATGGGCTCGCTGCACAAGACCGGCATCGAGATCAACCGCAAGATGCTCTCCGAACTCGCGATCAGCGATCCGGCCGCCTTCCAGGCTGTCGTCGGCGCTGCGCACTGATCGACCGCGATCCGGTTCGCAACGTCAGGCCGCCCCGGGCGGCTTTTGTTGTTTTCGGAAGACGCTGGCGAGGAACCGATGTCGACCACGACCACGACTGCCGCCGATCTGATCGCCCGGCTCGACCGCCTCGGCGGCGAGTTCGCGCAGGTCATCGCCCCGCTCGCCGACGAGCAGGCGATCCGCGCCGCCCAGGCCCAGTTCCTGGGCAAGAAGGGCCAGGTGTCGGAGGTCATGAAGGAGCTCGGGCGCCTGCCCGGGGCTGACCGGCCCACCGTCGGAGTCGCCGCCAACCGGGTCAAGGACGAGATCGGCGCCCAGGTCACGGCCCGGCTCGACGCGCTGGTCGCGGCTCGGCGCGCCGCGGACCTGGCCCGGCGGGTCGACGTCACGGTGCCCGGTCGCCCGGTCGGCGGCGGCCACCTCCACCTGCTCACCCAGGTCCGGCTGGAGATGGTCGACATCTTCGCGGAGCTCGGGTTCGCCGTCGCCGAGGGCCCGCAGGTCGAGACCGACTGGCACACCTTCGAGGCGCTGGCGATGCCGAAGGACCACCCTGCGCGCGACATGCAGGACACGTTCTACGTCGCCGACGAGATCGTGCTGCGGACCCACACCAGCCCGGTCCAGATCCGCACGATGCAGGCGCACAAGCCGCCGATTCGCATCATCGCGCCCGGCGTGGTCTACCGCCGCGACGACGACGCCACCCACAGCCCGATGTTCAGCCAGATCGAGGGCCTCGCCGTCGACACCGACATCCGGTTCAGCGACCTCAAGGGCGTGCTCACCCACTTCGCCAACCGCTTCTTCCACGTCGGCCGCGCTGGCGCCGGCGGCGGCCTCGAGGTCCGGTTCCGGCCGAGCTACTTCCCGTTCGTCGAGCCCGGGGTCGAGGTCGACATCTCGTGCGCGTTCTGTCGCGGCGCCGGCTGCCGGCTGTGCAAGGGCACCGGCTGGATCGAGGTCGGCGGCGCCGGCATGGTCGATCCCGACGTCTTCGCCCAGGTCGGCCTCGACGCCGAGCAGGTCACCGGCTTCGCGTTCGGCATGGGCATCGAGCGGATGGCGATGCTCCGGCACGGGGTCAACGACATCAAGCTGTACTACGAAGGCGACCTTCGCTTTCTCGCGCAGTTCTAGGCCTCAGAGAGTCGGAGCGAATCATGAAGGTCCTCTGGTCCTGGCTTCTCGAGCTGTGCGATCTGCCCCACGTGCCGACCGCGGCCGAGGGTGCGCGCGTGTTCACCGGCGGCGGCCTCGAGGTCGAGTCGCTGACCGATCTCGGCGCTGGCTTCAGCGGCGTGGTGGTGGCCGAGGTGGTCGGCAAGCGCCCACACCCCAACGCCGACAGCCTGACCCTGGTCGACGTCGTCGACGCGCGCGGCGGCTCGGCGATCCAGGTGGTGTGCGGTGCGCCCAACGTGCCGGCGCCGGGGCGCAAGGTGCTGTGGGCCCGGCCGGGTGCGAAGCTGCCGGGTGGCATCACGCTCGCCGTCAAGGCGGTCAAAGGCATCGACTCGCCCGGCATGCTGTGCGCGACCGACGAGCTCGGGCTCGACAGCGATCACAGCGGCATCGTCGTGCTCGACGAGGACGACGCGACCGCGCTCGGCACGCCGGCCCAGCGCGCGCTCGGCGTCGACGACTGGGTCCTCGACATCGGCGTGCCGGCCAACCGCGGCGACTGCCTCGGCCACCTCGGCCTGGCCCGCGAGCTCACCGCGCTGATGGGCGGACGGCTGGTGCCGCCGGCGCCCGAGGCCGATCTGCTCGAGCTGGCGATGACGACCGCGACCGCCGAGCTCGCGGCGGTGACCATCGCCGACGTCGATGGTTGCCCGCGCTACGTCGCGCGCGTGATCGACGGCCTCACGGTGCGGCCGTCGCCGCGTCGGTTCGCCCAGCGCCTGCGCGCGGTCGGGGTCCGGCCGATCTCGAACCTGGTCGACGTCACCAACTACGTGCTGTTCGAGCTGGGCCAGCCGCTGCACGCGTTCGACTGGCACCGGCTGGCCGGCGGACGGCTGCGGGCGACCATCGGCGTACGCCGGGCCCGGACCGGCGAGCGCATGACCACGCTCGACGCGATCGATCGCGCGCTGGAGCCGACCGATCTGCTGATCACCGACGGCGCGGACGGCGGCGATCACGGCGTCGCGCTGGCCGGCGTCATGGGCGGCCACGCCACCGAGGTCACCGACGCCACCACCCGCGTGCTGCTCGAGAGCGCGAGCTTCCACCCGCCGAGCATCCGCCGCACCGCGCGCCGCCTGGCGCTGCCGTCGGAGGCGTCGCAGCGGTTCGAGCGCGGCGTCGATCCGAACCTGGCCTCGCTCGCGGCCGATCGCGCCGCGGCGCTGCTGGCCCGCCTCGGTGGTGGCCGGGTCGCGACCGGCGCCGTCGACGTCTATCCGCGGCCGCGAACCGCCATCGCAGTGCCGCTGCGGCTCGAGCGCGCGCGCCACCTGACCGGCACGCCGCTGTCGGCCGGCGACTGCGAGGCCGCGCTGCTCCGGCTCGGCTGCGACGTGGTCCCCGACGGCGACGGCGCCTGGCAGGTCACGCCGCCGAGCGCGCGCGCCGATCTGGCCCGCGAGGTCGACCTGATCGAAGACGTCCTGCGCGTGGTCGGCTACGGCCAGGTGCCGACGACGTTGCCCGCGCTCAAGGTCGCGCCGGTGTCGCTGGTCGACACCCGCGCCGATCACGCGCGCCGCGCGCTGGCCGCCGCCGGCCTGGCCGAGGCGATCACGTTCGGCTTCCAGAGCCGCGACCGCCACGCCTGGCTCGGCCTGCCCGACGACGATCGCCGGGCCCACCCGCTGGCGATCCGCAACCCGATGACCGCCGACCAGGCGGTGCTGCGGACCTCGCTCCTGCCCAACCTCCTGGCCGCGGTCGTGCGCAACCGCGCGTTCGGCCTGCCCGACGTCGCGCTGTTCGAGGTCGGCTCGGTGTTCCTGCGCAAGGACGACCAGCCGCGCACCGGCGAGCCGACCACGCTGCCCGACGAGCCGCTGCACGCCGCGGTGGTGCTGGCCGGCGCCCGCCCGCGCTGGCTGGGACCTGCCGCGCCGTGGGACGTGTTCGACGCCCGCGGCGTGCTCGATCAGCTGGCGCGCGCGCTCGGCGTCGATCCGCCGCGGCTGACCGCGTCCACCGACGTGCCGTACCTCCACCCCGGGGTCGCGGCTCGCATCCACCTCGGCGACGTCGAGGTCGGCGTGCTGGGCGAGGTCCATCCCGCGGTCCGCGATCGGGCCGGCCTCGACGTCGCCGTGTTCGCGTTCGAGGTCGTGCTCGGCGCCTGGCCGGCATCGGCGATGGCGCGGATGCGGCCCGTCCCGCGGTTCCCGGCCAGCCCGCGCGACGTCTCGCTGCTGCTGGCCGAGGACGTGGCCGCGGGTCGGGTCGCCGACGTCATCCGCGCCGCCGGCGGGCCGCTGATGGAAGGCTTCGCCCTGACCGAGGAGTACCGGGACGCCCGGCTCGGCGACGGCAAGAAGAGCGTGCTGTGGTCGATCCGCTACCGGTCGCTCGACCGGACCCTGACCGACGTCGAGGTCGATGCCGCCCACGAGGCGCTGGTCGGCCACCTGTGCCGCGAGCTGGACGCCCAGCGGCGGTGAGGCTCCGAGCGCAGCTCGGGCCGGGGGATTCTTGGCAACCCTGTGAGACGCTGGCGAGCGGATCCCGCACCCGCGGAGATCGCGCCCCGCTTGTCCTGCGCGCTTCCCAAGCTGTGGTAATGTCTCGCTGTTCGGACCGGGCAACCGGTCGTTCGTTTTCGGGCCTGTGTTTTTGACCCCCGGGGCAGGGCCCTGCAAGGAGCATCGGCGGATGGCGAGAATGACCAAGGCCGACATCATCGAGGCCGTCTACGAGAAGGTCGGCGGGTTCTCGAAGAAGGAAGCCGCCGAGATCGTCGAGAGCGTCTTCAACCAGATCAAGGAAACGCTGGAGCGCGGCGAGAAGATCAAGATCTCGGGCTTCGGCAACTTCATCGT
>JAYVSF010000790.1:0-1637 GCA_043775605.1 Myxococcales bacterium | reverse complement strand
GCCCTGGACGTGACCGACTACGCCGAGCACGCCACCGGCGAGGGCGCCAACGCCACCGCCGTCGCCTACGTGGAGACGGTCGACGCCGCCGGCACCAGGCGCTGGGGCGTGGGCACCCACCCGAACATCATCACCGCCAGCTTCCGCGCCGTCCTCTCCGCCGTCGGCCGCGGTCGCCCCTGAGCCCCCGCCACGAGTCCTCGCCGCCGATGCTCGGGTCGGCACAGAACGGCGAACGGCCGAGCCGCAGACTCCGGGCCGGGCGAGCGCCACGGGTGACGCTTTTCCGGCACAGAACGAGCGGCGGCCACTGGACCTCAGCCCAGGCGGGCGGTGGCCGTGCCGGTGAGGACGACGTCGCCGTCCTGATCGGTGGTCTTCACCTCGAGGTCGGCCACGCCGTCGTGGACGGCGGTGACCGTGGCGACGGCGGTGAGCGTGGCCCCCGGGAACACCTGCTTCACGAAGCGCACGCCGTAGTTGGCGAGGCCCTCGACGCCGAACCAGTCGGTGAGCACCCGGCCGGTCATGCCCATCGTGAGCATGCCGTGGGCGAACACCGACGGGTAGCCGGCGATCTCGGTGGTGAACTTGTCGTCGCTGTGCAGCGGGTTGTAGTCGCCCGACGCGCCGGCGTACTGCACGATCTGCGTGCGGCTCAGGTCGTCGCAGAGGACGAGCGTGCGGGAATCCCCGACCTTCACATCAGCCATGGCTCAACCTTCTCCGCTCTCGACGACCTTCTCGGTGCGAACCCCCACGCCTCGGGCGGTCACGACGAGCTCGCCCTTCTGGTCGCGGTACTCGATGATGCTCTCGCTGAAGAGCAACTTGCCGCCGCGGCGACCCTGCTTCTCCCAGCTGGTGCCGGGCACGACGGTGCCGGTGAGCACGTCACCGGCCCGCAGGGCCCGATGGTACGTGTAGTGCTGCTCGGCGTGCAGGGTGCCGCCGTTGCCGCCGCCGTTGCCGCCGGCGCTCTTCTTGATGCCGGTGGCGTCCTTGCCCGAGCCGAACCAGACCTTGCCGGGCTGCGGGCGCAGCACGTAGTCGGGCTCGAACTGGGCGCTCGACTGCACGAACGTGGGCGGCGCCGGCACCGGCTCGGCCCCGGTCATGGCGCCCTGGTACGCCGGGTTCGTGTCGCCGATCGCTCGCGCGAACAGCAGGATGTGCCCGGCTTCCACCGGGAACCGATCAACGGCCATATGACCCCCCGAGGTCGTGTTGTTTCCCCGCGGGGACCCTAGCCCCGAGGGCGCACGGCCAGCAGATCTCGATGCCGGCCACCGTGATCACGGCCACTCTGTGGCACCCCCGTGGTAGCAAGGGGGACGTGGCGACGATCTCGTGCGGGAACTGCGGCGGCAACCACGCCACGGTGGCCGACGTGCGCGCCTGCTTCGCCCGGGGCCCGGGCGCGGCCATGGCCGCCGACGACGCCGTACCGCTGCCGCCCGACCCGGGTGACGACGTCGTCGACGACGACGACCCGCCGCCGGCCGACGCCCAGCCGGCTCGGGCCCGCGCCCTCGGGGGCACGCCGACCACCCAGAACCGGCCCGGGTCGCCCCGGTCGGCGCCGTCGCGCCCGGCCACGCCGTCGCGGCCGGGGGCCACCCGCCCCGCGGCACCGG
>JAYVSF010000789.1:0-19013 GCA_043775605.1 Myxococcales bacterium | reverse complement strand
TCAACATCGCCGACGTGGCGCTGGTGATCGGCGCCGGCCTGATCCTCGTCGACAGCCTGCGCAAGCCGAAGCCGTAGGGACAGGTCAGACGAACGAGGTGCCGGCGGCGAACGGCTGACCGTCGGCGAGCGGCTCGGGCTTGAGCTTGCCGCCACGCTTCGGCTCGGGCGGCAGGGGCAGGCGGCGGCCGGGCCAGTCGCGGTTGAGATCCCAGGCGATGGCGGCGAGGTCGAGGCCGAGGCCGCGGGTGGTGCCACGCGCGGTGGCGACCCACAGGCCGGCGCGGCGCTCGAGGCCGGCCGGCTCGTCGGTGCCCGCGAAGAACGCGGTGTTGGCGACGATGTCGAGCAGCGCCTTCTTCTGCTCGGTGATCCGCCAGCGGACGATCCCCGGCGCGAAGTACGAGGTCGGGATGCGGTCGGCCGTGGTCGTCCGGCCGGCGGACAGCCGCGCGTCCCACACCAGCTGCTGGCGGAGGAGCGGCGTGACGGCGACGGCGTCGCGGACCAGCGGCATCGCCTCGAAGGCGAAGCGGGCCGGCGCCGGCAGCGTGACCTTGGCCAGCGCGGGCTTGGCAGCGGCGACCGGCTTCGCGGCGGCGATTGGCTTGGCGGCGGCGACCGGCTTCGCGGCGGCGAGTGGCTTCGCGGCGGCGACCGGCTTCGCGGCGGCGACCGGCTTCGCGGCGGCGACCGGCTTCGCGGGGGGGGTGGGCTTCGCGGCGGCGATCGGCTTCGCGGCGGCGATCGGCTTCGTCGCCTTCGCACCCGGCTTGACGGCCGCCTTCGCCGCCTTCGGCGCGGGCTGCGCCGCCTTGGTGGCCTTGCCCGCCGCGGACCGATTCGTCGCTCGTGTCATGGTGCATCGTCGGCCGACCGCCCCGATCGCGCAAGCGCGCGCGGCCGCTGGTCACCAGCCGGAGCAGCTCACCGGCTCGGCAGGAATCCTCAGCAGACCCAGGTGATCGCCCACGCGCGGTCGGTGCCCTCGATCGTGACCTCGACGACGTCGCCGAGCCGGCGGCCCATCACCGCCTTGCCGATCGGCGACGCCGGGGTCACCACCGAGATCAGGCCGTCGCCGCCCGGCCCGCTCAGGGTCGCGCCCGCACCGACCGGCGCCAGGAAGAACGTCCGGCCCTCGTGCGACTCCTCGTCCTCGATCTCGACGACGGCGCCGACCGCGATCGCTGCCTTGTCGGTGAACTTCGGGGCCCGGAAGCCGACGATCTGCTCGAGCGCCGCCTCGGCCTCGCGCCGCCGACGATCCTGGGCCCGGGCCATGCTGCCGTGCTCGATCGCCGCCCGCGCGTCCTCGCGCTTCTCGGCCGGGGTCGCGCCCTCGCGCTGCTCGAGCGCCGCGGCGTCGCGGGCCTCCCGCGCCACCACCAGCGAGGCGCGGACCCGATCGACCAGCTGGCTGACCAGGAGGTCCTTGTCCATCCGGGCATGATCCCCCGTCCACGGCCGCCGGGCAACAACCAGTGCCCCTTGGCGAGCGATCCGCCCCACCAGCTGACCGATCGGCGGGCTGGGCGCGACGGCCGCCGGGCCGTAGAGTCAGCCCCGATGGCCAGCGCACCCCACGGTCCCGGCAGCGGCATGCGGTCCAGCTCCGGCTCCTCGGGCGCCGCCGGTCATCCGCGGCGGGCGATGGCCGCGGCCCCGCGCGAGGGCGGGCTGCGCCTGCGCGAGCTGGTCGGCGTGTTCGGCTACATCCGCCGGGCGCTGGCGCTGGTCTGGCAGACCAGCCACGCGGTGACGATCGCCCTGGCCGCCGGCAGCGTCCTGGCCGGCGCCGCGCCGACCGCGATGGCCTGGACCGGCAAGCGGCTCATCGACGCCGTGGTCCACGCCGCCGGCAGCGGCAACCCGGCGGACAAGCACCGCGCGCTGATCTGGGTCGCGATCGAGCTCGGCCTCGCGATCGTGCTGCTCGCCGCCAACCGGGTGCTGGCGGTGCTGCGCGCGCTGCTCCGCACCCAACTCGGCCACCGCATCAACGTCCTCATCCTCGACAAGGCGCTCCAGCTCGAGCTCACCCAGTTCGAGGACTCCGAGACCTACGACATGCTGACCCGGGCCCGGCGCGAGGCGTCGTCGCGGCCGCTGTCGATGGTCATGCGCACGTTCTCGCTGGCCCAGGGCGCGATCACGATCGGCGGCCTGCTCGCGCTGCTGGCCGCGTTCTCGCCCCTCGCCCTGCTGGTGCTGATCGCCGCCGCCCTGCCGGCGTTCATCGCCGAGGCCAAGTTCTCCGGCGACGCCTTCCGCCTGTTCCGCTGGCGCACGCCCGAGACCCGCGAGCAGGTCTACGTCGAGACCGTGCTGTCGCGGGAGGACCACGCCAAGGAGGTCAAGCTCTACGACCTCGGCCCGCGCTTCCTGTCGCGCTACGTCGCGATCTTCGATCGAGTCTTCGCCGAGGACCGGGCCCTGACCTGGCGGCGCGGGCTGTGGGGCCTCGGCCTCGGCCTGCTCGGCACGACCGCGTTCTACGGCATGTACGCCTGGATCGCGATGGCGGCCATCGACGGCGTGATCACGCTCGGCGCGATGACCATGTACGTCGTCGTGTTCCGTCAGGCCCAGGCCACGATCACGTCCTTGCTCGGCGACCTCGGCGGCCTGTATGAGGACAACCTGTACCTGTCGACCCTGTACGAGCTGCTCGAGCTGCCGGTGC
This sequence comes from Myxococcales bacterium, assembly GCA_043775605.1. Classification (GTDB taxonomy): domain Bacteria; phylum Myxococcota_A; class Polyangia; order Haliangiales; family Haliangiaceae; genus UBA2376. The sequence goes on along the minus strand of JAYVSF010000789.1, from coordinate 16,328 downwards.
TCGGCGCGCGCGCGGGCGCCAGCGCCGGCCCGACGCCGGCCGACGGCGTCCGGTTCGAGGACGTGAGCTTCACCTACCCGGGCGCGGCCACGCCGGCGCTGGCCGGGATCACCCTGCACGTGCCGCCCGGCTCCAAGCTCGCGATCGTCGGCGAGAACGGCTCGGGCAAGACCACGCTCATCAAGCTGCTGGCCGGCCTGTACACGCCGACCTCGGGCCGGGTGCTGATCGACGGCCTCGACGTCGCAGCCTGGGACCCGTCGGTGCTGCGCCGCCGGATCGGCGTCATCTTCCAGGACTTCGTTCGCTACCAGCTCACCGTCGGCGAGAACATCGGCGCCGGCGACGATCGCGCCTACGACGACCGCGCGCGCTGGGCCACCGCCGCCGAGCAGGGCCTGGCCGCGCCGGTGATCGACGAGCTGCCCGGCCGCTACGACACCCAGCTCGGCAAGTGGTTCAAGGACGGCCGCGAGCTGTCGCTCGGCCAGTGGCAGAAGGTCGCGCTGGCCCGCGCCTTCATGCGCAAGGACGCCGACATCCTGGTCCTCGACGAGCCGACCGCGTCGATGGACGCCGCCGCCGAGGTCGCGATCTTCGACCGCTTCCGCGAGCGGACCCAGGATCAGATCGCGATCGTGATCTCGCACCGGTTCTCGACCGTGCGCATGGCCGACGAGATCGTGGTCCTCGATGGCGGCCGGATCGTCGAGGCCGGCGACCACGCCACGCTGCTCGCCGCCGGCGGGCGCTACGCCACGCTGTTCAAGCTGCAGGCCCGCGGCTACGCCTAGCGAGCCTTGGCGAGCGATCAACAATGACTCTGGGTGTTCGGGGTCACGCGGGGAGGATCGGGGTCTGCCTTCCGGACCGCGCGCGACCGCCATGCCCTTCACACTCCCAGGCCAGGCCCGGCGCGCTACCATGCCGCCGATGAAGACCGCGCTGCGCTGGCTGCTCACCGCCTTCATGGTGCTGGCCGGGCTCAACCACTTCATCGCGCCCGCGCCCTACGTCGCGATCGTGCCGGCGGCGCTGCCGGCCCACCTCGCGCTGGTCTACGTGTCCGGCGTCGCCGAAATCCTCGGCGGCCTCGGCCTCATCCTGCCGTCGACGCGCCGACTCGCCGCCTGGGGCCTCATCGCGCTCTTCCTCGCGATCCTGCCGGCCAACATCAACATGGCGCTGCACCACCTACCGATGGGCGGCAACGACCTGCCGACCTGGGCGCTCTGGCTCCGGCTCCCGCTCCAGGCCGTCCTCATCGCGTGGGCCTGGCTGTATGCGCGGCCGCTCGCCGCCTGCGCCGACCGCTGGTGACGGCGACGACCTCGGCGGGGTCGACGATCGCGGGGATGTACAGCGTGAAGGTGGTGCCGCGGCCGGGGCGCGAGCGGACCTCGACGAAGCCGCCGTGCTGGTGGACGATGCCGTGGACCATCGACAGGCCGAGGCCGGTGCCGTGGCCGGCGGCCTTGGTGGTGTAGAACGGCTCGAACAGGTGGCCGAGGGCGGCGGCGATGTCGGTGACGATGGCCATCCCTGGTCTAACTGCCATCGACCGGCTGCGACGACGTTGCAGCGGCCGCGGCGCGTTGACACGTCCGCGCGGCGGCACCTACAAGTGGGCATGCTCGAAAGCGTTCCTGCGCGCGGCACGGTGCATCGCCTCACGGTCACCAGCGCCGCGATCGCCGGCAACCTGGTCGGCGCCCACCTCGATCGCGCGGTCGACGTCTACGTCCCGGCCGGCGGCACCGACGGCGTGCCGCTGCTCGTCGATCTGGTCGGCTTCACCGGCAGCGGCCTGTCGCACACGGCGTGGCGCGCGTTCGGCGACAACGTCCCGGCCCGGCTCGACCGGCTGATCGGCAGCGGCGTGATGCCGCCGGTGGTGGTCGCGTTCCCTGACTGCTTCACCCGGCTCGGCGGCAACCAGTACATCGACAGCGTGGCCACCGGCGGCTGGGCGACCTTCCTCACCACCGAGCTGGTGCCGGCGGTCGAGGCCCGGTTCGGCTGCGGCGGCGCCGGCCGGCGCGGCGTGTTCGGCAAGAGCTCGGGCGGCTACGGCGCGATCGTCCACGCGATGCAGCACGCCGACGTCTGGAGCGCCGCCGCCTGCCACTCGGGCGACATGGCGTTCGAGCTCTGCTACCTGCTCGACCTGCCGCGCTGCCTACGCGAGCTCGCCGCCCGCGGCGGCTCGGTCGAGGCCGTGGTCGCCGCCGCCCACACCAGCGCCAAGCCGTCCGACGATCGGGTCCACGCCCTCGAGATCATGGCGATGGCCGCGACCTACGATCCCGATCCGACCGCGCCGTTCGGGGTCCGCCTGCCGGTGACCGTCGACACCTGCGAGCTCATCGACGAGCGATGGCAGCGCTGGCTGGCCTGGGATCCGGTCCGCATGGTCGACGCCCACGCTGACGCCCTGCGCTCGCTGCGCGGCCTGTACGTCGACTGCGGCTGGCGCGACCAGTACGGCCTGATCCACGGCGCCCGCCGCCTGCACCGCGCGCTCGACCGCCTCGGCGTCACCCATCGCTACGACGAGTTCGACGACGACCACACCGCGATCGACTACCGCATGGACGAGAGCCTGCCGTACCTGGCGCGCGCCTTGACGCCATAGCGAGTTCGCGCGAGTTCGCGCTATCGTCGGGCCATGCCGATGACGCCGATCCCGACGACGATCCTGATGGCGCTCGTGCTCGGCCTCGGTGCCTGTCAGCGCTCGCTCCCGCCGAAGGCCGACTGCGACTCGGTCGCCGCGATGCTGGTGTCGCTCGAGGTCGGCAACTACGCCGCGCCCGAGGAGCGGGCCGCCAAGCTGCCGGCCAAGCGCGCGCTGTGCGAGCGACAGCGGATCACGGTCGCCGAGGCCGCCTGCCTGGCCAAGTCCACCGACACCTGGGCCGCTGGCGGCTGCGTCCCGCGCATGTTCCCGCGGCCCGCGGGCGGCGCGTGCGAGCCGGTGGTGGCCAAGCTGCGCGCGGTCCTGGCCGCCAGCATGGGCCAGACCGCCGAGGCCGCGCCGATGGTCGAGAAGCTGACGGCCGTCCTCGGTCGATCGTGCGCGGAGGACGGCTGGCCCGAGGAGCTGCGCCGCTGCATCCTGGCCGCGCCGACCGGCGATCCCGCCGCGTTCAGCGCCTGCGAGAAGGTCACGCCGCCGGCGGTCCGGGCCAAGCTCGAGCAGCGGGTCCGCGGCCTGTCGCTGTAGCCGCCGCCCGTCGCTCAGCGGGTCGGATCGAAGCGCGTGACCTGGCGCAGAAAGCTGGCATCTAGGTACTCGCGGCGGATGACCTCGGCCATCTCCTCGGCGGTGGCGAACCGCTCGTAGTCGACGCGGATCACCGGCACGACCTTGGAGATCGACGCCACGAACTCGGCGTAGCCCTCGTGCAGCGCGGTCAGATACTCGAGCTTGATGCCCGACTCGACGCCGCGGTTGCGCGCCAAGATCCGCTCGTACGAGCTCTCCGGTGACACGTCGAGGTAGACGATGACGCTGGGCTTGCACATGAAGTTGGCCATGTGCCGGAACAGCCCGACGTAGGTCCGGTAGTCGCGCTCCTCCATGAGCCCGGTCCGCGCCAGCATCTTGGCGAAGATCGAGTCCTCGTAGATCGTGCGGTCCTGCACCGCCGACCGACCGCGCCAGATGATCTCCTGGTGCTGCTGGAACCGGCGATTGAGCAGGTAGACCTGCATCGCGAACGAGTAGCGCGGCGTGTCGCGGTAGAAGTCGGCGAGGTACTCGTTGTCGGTGACCGGCTCGTAGTGGACGTCGATGCCGAGGTGCTGGCCGAGCGCGGTGGCCAGGGTCGACTTGCCGGCGCCGATCATTCCGGCGATGCCGATGAAGATCGTGCCCAGCGCCTCGGGCGTGGCGTCGGGCCGGTCGGCGCGGTTGGGGCCGGTGCCGTCGGCGGTGGCGCGCACGGGTGGCGGGACGGCGGTGGCGGGGGTCAGCGGATCAACGTGCACCAGCCGAGCCTAGTCGATCGGTCTGATCACAGCGCCGGCTCGCTTCGCTCGCGGTGCCGGACCCGGTCAGCGCGCGGCCAGCGGCGCGGTCGCGGTCAGGACGTCGAGCTCGGCGCACGGCAGCGCCGGCAGCATCCGGGCCGCGGTCGCGTCGTCGCAGACCACGGCGGTCAGGTCCTTGGCCTCGAACCGCCGGGTCTCGACCCGCAGCGTGGCATCGGCGGCGATCACCGCGTCGGCGCGGCGCGCGGCCAGGGTGCACAGCGCGCTGTCGCCGAACGACACGAACACCGACGAGCGGCGGCCGCCAGCGACCGGGTCGGTGAACAGCCGCCCACGGAGGCCGGCGCTGGCGGCGCACGCGCCCGGGGTCGTGCAGTCGACCAGTTCGAGCACCTGCTGGCCCTCGATCGCGCTCATCACGAACTCGACATAGGGCGGCTCGGCCACCGCCGGGCCCTCGGCCGCGCAGCCGGTCGCGTTGTGGGTGTGGGCGGTCACTTGCCACACCCCGAGCAGCGGCTCCTGGGTCTGGCCACCGCAGGCAGCGGCGCCGAGCAGCACGATCGAGATGGGCCAGCGCGACATCATCTGCTCACGCCCGGCGATCGGGCGCGGACTCAGGCTACCACGCCTTCCTGCTCGGCGATCCGGGCTACCCTGGCCGGCCATGGCCCTGCCCGCCACCGTCCGCCGCTTCGAGATCGCGCTCGCCGATAGCGACCGCGGGGTCTACGAGTCGCTCGACCTCCGGGTCGGGCAGCACCCGTCGGAGAGCGACCGCTACCTGATCGCGCGGGTGGTGGCGCGCGCGCTCGAGCACGCCGACGGCGTCGACTTCTCGCGCGGCCTGGCCGCCGACGACGAGCCGGCGCTGTGGCAGCGCGACCTGCGCGGCGATCTCCAGGCCTGGATCGAGGTCGGGGCGCCGGCCGCCGACCGCTTGCACCGGGCCAGCAAGTCCGGGGCGCGGATCGTGGTCTACGGCTGGCGGCAGCTCGAGAAGCTGGCCGCCGAGCTGGTCGAGCGCGCGGTCCATCGCGCCGATCGCATCGAGCTGTTCGCGCTCGATCCCGACTTCCTCGATCAGATCGCGCCCGGCCTCGATCGCAACAACAAGTGGGACCTCTCGGTCGCCGGTGGCACGGTCTACCTGGCGACCGGGCGCGGCCAGCACGAGACCGCCGTGACCCGGATCGCGGTCGCCGCGGCCACCGGCACCGGCGGGCGGTAGCGAGCCTCGGCGAGCGATCTACAATGACTCTGGGTTTTCGGGGTCACGCGTGGAGGTTCGGGGTCTGCCTTCCTCCGTCGACCCGAGCGATGTGGTCCAGGTTCCCACGCGCGTTGTAGAGTGCGGACCATGAACCGATACGTCGCGTCCGCGCTCCCGCTGTCCCTGTCGCTGCTGGTCGCGTGCGGCGGCAAGCCCGCCGCCAAAGCCCCCGCCGCCCCCGTCGATCCGTGCGCCGCCGGCCTCCACGCCAGCGGCGTCACCGCCAGCGCCGGCACCTGGGACGCGGTCGTGGCGGTCGCCGACGCGACCACCGACACCGTCTGCGAGAACAGCCCGTGCGGCCCCGACGAGTCGGCCAGCTTCGTCGGCTCGACCGCGCTGGCGATCAAGGTGGCCGGCGGCTACCTCGTCATCGCCGACGTCTGGGACGGCAACAACCACGAGCCGACGTTGACCTTCTCCCGGCTCGGCGACCTGGTCCGGGTGTCGCTCGACAACGAGCTGCTCGGCCGCGACGACGTCACGCTCGACGACGGCACGACCACGACCGCGACCGTGGTCACCGGCCGGGTCTACACCGACCTCGTGGTCGATCCCGGCTCCGGCAAGGTGCTGTTCCGGGCCCTGTGCTCGGTCGAGGAAGACCGCAACAGCCAGGCGACCAAGCTCGACCGGGCCGGCGCCACCTTCAGCTACACCGGGTGCGAGCCGGGCGCGACCTCGGTGAGCTTCACCGCCGAGCAGGCCGCGAGCTGCCCGTCCGCCTGATCGCCGCTGACTGTCGAAACCTCGTCAGGGTGTCGACAACCGGCGCCGGTGCCGGTGTGGGTTCATCAGCGCAGCCGGCGCAATCGCCCGAGATCGCTCGGCGCGCCCGGTCGGACCGGGGCTTGCTCTGGTAGCCGCCGTGCCCTCGCTCGCGCGTCCTCGCCCTGTCGCCCTCGCCCTCGCTGGCTACCTCGTCCTCCGGCTCGCGGCCCCGGCCGCCGCCCAGGATCTCGAGGGGCCCGCGGTCGCCGCCACCGCGCCCGCCCCGACCAGCGTGCCCGCCACCGACGCCGCGGTCGTCGCCACGGCACTGCTGAGCCCGCCCGGGCTCACGACCCGCGCCTGCGCCAGCGTCGGCTTCTCGCGTCCAGTCGCCGCCGGGGCCCACGCCGCCTACGACGCCGCACTCGCCGGTCGCGCGCACGGCGGCAGGGCCGAGGCCCAGGTCGCGCTGACCGTCAACGCCGGCGTCGACGTCTGGTTCGATGTCGCCCGCTGCCCGCGGGCCCAGCAGCTCGCACTCGACCTGACCGCGACCCCGCGCTGGACCGGCCCCGGCCTCGGCGCCTCGGTCGACACCGCCGCCGCGCTGCAGTTCGGCCCGACCGTGCACGAGGATCCCGACCTCGGCGTGCTGGCCTGGAGCCTGACGTCGTGGGAACTCGGCTACCAGGGCGCGCTGCGGGCCGAGCCCGGCCTCGCCGAGCGCCAGGATCTGGCGCGCGACCTGTTCGACCGGTTCACGGTCACCGGCGCCACCCGCGGGTTCCGGATCGCGATCGCCGACCAGTGCCGGCCCGGCGAACAGCGCGAGGAGTGCGCCCGTGGCCGCGGCCCGCTGCGGCCGGCGCCGATGACCATCGACCTGATCGCGGTCGACGGCTCGACCGGCTTCACCGAGCAGGGCCGGCGCCGAGACGAGCAGCACGGCGCGCTGGCGCTGATGCGGGTAGCGATGACCGAGCTCGATCACGTGGCGCTCGACGCCGAGGTCGACCTGCTCCGAGTCGAGCGTGACGCGGTCGCGATCGGCGACGTGACCGGCCGCATCGACACGGTCTGGCCGCTGTACGTCCGCACCACCAACCCGGCCACCGGCACCCGCTACGTGATCGGCTACGGCGAGGTCGTGGACTTCTCGCTCGGCGACGGCGGCCGCGAGCCGGTCCGCGACCATCGTCCGCTCGAGGGCCGCGCGGTCGGCGGCTTCGGCTTCACCACCGGCGGCGCCGACCACGGCACCGGCGCTGGCTGGAACCGCACCGCGTACGTGACCATGGCGGCCGAGCCGGTGCTCGAGGACCGGGTCACCGCCGAGGCCTGGCGCCCGCTGGCCGGCGTCGGCGTCGGCATCCGCGCCCGCGCGTTCGGGTCGCGGCTCGAGCGGCTGGTGCCGGCGTCCGGTCAGGCCAGGGTGGTGTGGACCGGCGGCGCCGAGCTTGGCGGCTCGCGCAGGCTCGGCGGGCTCGACGCCGACCTCACCGTTGAGGCCGGCCGCAGCTACTACGCCACGCTCGACGGCGGCGCGGCCACGCCCGGGTTCGGCGCCCGCGCCCAGCTCACGCTCCACCACGTCCGCCGCGGCATGTGGACCCGATAACGGCCGGCACGGGCTGCTAGACTCGGCCGATGGCACGCTTGCCCCTCGCCCTCGGTCTCGCCGCGCTCGCCACCGCCTGCGGGGGCGACGACGGCGGCGGCGCCTGCGATCCGACGTCCGAGGCGTGCACGATCACGCGCGACGTCAGCACGACCACGGTCGGCGGCGGCGTCGAGGACGAGGACCGGTGCCAGAGCTGGACGCTCAACAACCCGACCGAGCTGTGGGTCAACGCGGTCACCGAGACCAACGGCGGCGCCTACCACCACGCCAACTGGTTCTTCGTCCCCGACGACATGTTCGCGCTGCCCGACGGCATCTGGTCGTGCAACGACAACAACTTCGTCGAGCTCAACGCCGCGATCGTCGGCGGCTACCTGTTCGCGCTCAGCACCCAGTCACAGGCCGAGACCCAGGCCCTGCCGCACGGCAGCGCGATCCGCATCCCGCCCTACAGCCGCATCATCGGCTCGAGCCACCTGCTCAACGCCAGCCCCGATCCGGTCACGTCGACGATGACCCTGGCGCTGCACACCATCCCGCCCGCGCAGGTCAAGGCCAAGATGGCGCCGGCGCGGATGCAGTACCACGACCTCAAGCTCGACCCGATGGCGCGCTCGTCGTTCACGATCGAGTGCGACTTCGATCAGGCCTACCAGACCCAGCTCGGCCGCCCGATGCAGTACGAGCTGCACTACGCGCTGTCGCACTATCACGCGCTCGGCATGTACAGCCAGCTCGAGATCGCCGGTGGCCCGCGCGACGGCGAGGTGATCATGCGCCACGACGGCTTCGGCGAGAACCTCGGGGTCGCGATCGATCCGCCGCTCGATCTCGCGGCGGCCGGCGCCAAGGGCCTGCGCTTCACCTGCGGCTTCCAGAACCCGCGCCTGGCCTCGGTCGGCTGGGGCATCGGCGATCAGGAGATGTGCGTGGTCGCGCTGCAGGCCAAGACCGACCTCGGCTGGGACGGCGACGTCAAGCGCAACACCGGCACCCGGGTCGGCGCCGACCCCGCTGGCGAGATCGACTACCACGGGCCGTGCGACCTCCTGGCGTTCCCGTGGGACTTCGACAAGCCCGGCGGCCCCGCGCGCTGAGCGAGCCTTGGCGAGCGATCAACAATGACAGGTGCGATCACGCTGGAGAGGAGCATCGGTATGAGCATCGCGAGTGGACAGGTCGCGCCCGACTTCGAGGCGCTGGCCCACGACGGTACGACGGTCCGGCTGAGCGACCTCCACGGCCGCTGGATCCTCCTGTGGTTCTACCCCGAGGCCGACACCCCGGGCTGCACGATCGAGGCGTGCGGGCTGCGCGACCTGACCCGCGAGCTGCAGGCGCTCGGCTGCGTCATCCTCGGGGTCAGCTTCGACGACGTCGCCAAGAACGCGGCGTTCGCCGAGAAGTTCCAGTTGCCCTACCGGCTCCTGTGCGACACTGATCAGCTGCTCGGCGCCGCCTACGGCGCGATCGAGACCGAGGGCGAGGACGCCGGCTGGCCCCGGCGCATCTCGTTCCTGATCGATCCCGCCCGCACGATCGTGCGGATCTACGACCCGGTCAATCCCAAGCTGCACGCCGCCACCGTCCTGCGCGACCTCCAGGCCGCCGACGACTGACCAGGACCGTGCAACGTTCGGCGGACGTCGGGCATCCTGGTGCCATGCCGAAGATCGATCTCGCGACCGCGCCGACCGGACAGGGCAGCCGCTATCCCGCGCCACACGACCAGCCGTGCCGCGAACGACGCTGGCAGAAGCTCGGCGACGCCGCCGGCCTGACCCAGTTCGGGGTCAACCTGGTGACGCTGCCGCCGGGCGCGTGGTCGAGCCAGCGCCACTGGCACAGCCACGAGGACGAGCTGATCTACGTCGTCGAGGGCGCGCTGGTGATGGTGACCGACGCCGGCGAGCAGCCGCTGGGGCCCGGCGACTGCGCGGGCTTCCCGGCCGGCAGCCACGACGGCCACCACCTGCAGAACCGCTCCGACCAGCCGGCGCGCTTCCTCGTGGTCGGCGGCCGCGACGATCGCGACGCCGGCGAGTACCCCGACATCGATCTCGTGTTCCTGGCCGGGCGCTACAGCGGTGGCGGTGGCTACCGGCGCAAGGATGGCTCGACGTTCTGAGCGCGAGCTACGGCTCGGGCGGTGACGGCACGCCGCGGGTGACCTTCACCGTGGTCGCCCTCGACTGGCGACCGCCGCCGTCGAGCCAGGTCAGCAGCAGGCGATCGCCGATGAACAGCGTGGGCGGGCCGTCGCTGCAGCCCTTGCGGGTGTAGCTCATCAGCTCGAACGCGCGCTGGCCGGCGGTCACCGGCAGCACCACCAGCGGGGTCGAGTCGCGGCCGGCGGTCGCGATGGCGATGAACACGGCGCCGGCGGGCGCCGGGCCGGCCAGGATCAGCTTCACCTCGGCGCCGGCGATCGCGTTGCTCGGCAAGCGGCCCCCGCGCGCCGTGGTCGAGGTCATGCGTCGGACCTTGGGCCCGGCCAGGCGGCCACCGCCACCGCGCCGCTGGTGCAGCGCCTGCACGACCTTGCCGGCGCCGTCGACGAGCTGGAGGTCACGCTCGCGATCGTCGACGATCCGCCAGCGCTCGAGATCGCTGCCGAGCTGCACGACCTCGACCGCGACCGGCTGGCCGTCGGGGGTCTGCAGCGCCCAGGTCTCGTCGGCGCCGAAGTCCGCGCTCGAGACGAACGCCCGCTCGATCAGCAGCCCGCCATCGGCGGCGACCGGCGCGTCGGTGGCCGACACCAGGGTCAACCGGGCCGCCGTCGGTCGCGGCGCCGGACAGGCCCGCGCGTCGCCCGCAGACCAGCACACGATCATCACCGCCGCGATCAGGAACGTGCGCATCCATCAATGATACGCACGGTCGGGCCCCACGGTCTGCCCGGCGCGACCGGGCGCGCTACGCTCGGGGACCGGCAGCGCCACGCCCGACGGTAGCGCACCGGGACCCGCAGGTCCCACCGCCGGTGACGGCGTCGGGCATGGCGGGAGGTCGAGGTCCCACTCGCGGCCGACCGCGGGTGCGACGTCGCGGAATCACGCGGGTCGCGGGGCGCGCGGACCTGGCACGCGCCCTGCTGTGAGGACCCTCACCTCGGAGGGAGGCCCCATGCATCGATCCGTCTCACATACGACCCGCGCGCTGGCCGCGACCCTGGCCATCACGGTCGCCACCAGCCCCGCCTTGGCGGCGGTCCACGTCGTGACCGTCCAGGCCGACGGCACGTTCCTGCCCAAGTACCTGACCATCGCCAAGGGCGACACCGTCGAGTGGCGCCGGCTCGGTCGCACCGACGCGGTGGCTCGCCTGTCGACGACCGGCCTCACGTCGGGCGGTGCGCCGTACGCGGCCTCGATCGACACCACCGCGGTGTGCTCCGACTATCACCCTGACGATCCGCTGTACGTCTCGCACTCGCCGACCAACCCCTACCGGCAGCCCTACGAGGGCACCAACGTCAACGAGCCCACCGGCCCTGGCCGGCGCGGGGTGTCGGGCATCTGGGCGCTCGGCCCCGAGGGCGGCGAGGTCAGCAAGCTCGAGCTGCCGAGCGCCGAGGCCGACGTCATCCACGCCGGCCTCCTCGGATCTGACAGTTGCACGCTGCTGACCGACCTGACCCACGGCCACGACGTCGCGATCGCCGACGATCCGACCACCCCGCTGCTGGTCGAGGCCTGGATGACCTACAGCTACGCCGACAACATGATCTCGAGCGGCGACACCGTCGCCACCCCGGTGCCCAACCCAGTCACCGATCCAGCCGGCGTCCAGCATCGCCTGTGCGTCGCCTTCGCCGCAGCCTGCGATGCCACCTACACCCACTGCGTCGCCGTCGAGCCCGACCCGGCCAAGCCCGCGACCCTGCCGCCCGGGACCTACCTCAACGGCCTCATGACCTCGACCTACGACAACCCCGACGTCACGGGCGTGGTCCTCCGCTTCAACTGGAAAGACCTCCAGTACGACAACGGCGGCGTCGTCACCGAGCGCTGGCAGCACCTCGACCGCGAGCTCGATCGCGCGATCGCGCACGGCAAGCTGGTGACGTTCGACGTCCGCGCCGGCATGTTCGGCACCCCTGACTGGATCTTCAGCGACTACCTCCGCAACGACCCGGTCAGCCAAGACGACACCCACGCTGCGTCGTGGTGCGCGGCGCCCGGCCCCTGCGCGTTCGCCCCCGGCGCGGCACCGCCCGATGCTGGCCAGGTCCAGGATCTCACGTTCCTCGATCACTACGAAGAGACCCCGCCCGGCGACGGCTGCGGCAGCCCGGTGCGCATCGGCGCCCCCGGCGACGTCCACTACCGGGCCTTGTACAAGGAGTTCATCTCCCGGCTGGCCGCGCACGTCGCCACCGACTCGCGGTGGTGGCAGGCGGTGGCCCACGTCAAGGTCTCGGGCGCCAACCTCCGGACGTCGGAGGCCGAACTACCCCACCACTGCGACGACGACTACACCAACACCGGCGATCACCAGGTCGACCCCAAGGTGCCGTGGCTCAACCCCACCGGCGACCGCGTCCTCGACGTGTTCAAGACCCTCGACGGCACGCTGCACAAGACCGTGGCCTGCGTCTGCAACCCCAAGGTCTGGTTCGACACCGGCTACGTGCCGCAGTCGCTGTACGACTACTACGCCGAGGTCGAGCAGCAGATCGTCGCCAGCTTCTTCGGCGAGAAGTCGCTCGGCTACCAGCTCATCCAGGCCGGCTTCCCCCGAGCCAACGCCGACGGCGGCACTGGCAGCTTCGACGGCGACGACCTCTACCAGGAGGCCCTGGTCGACGCGACCGCGCCACCGACGTCGATCCCGTTCCGCTGCGGCAACGGCGTGATCAACGCCGGCGAGGCCTGCGACGACGGCAACCTCGACGAGACCGACGGCTGCCGCAGCGACTGCACCCCGACCTACCTGACCAACACGGGCTTCGACGCCCTTGACGTCTGCGCGATCCCGAGCGTCGACGCGACGACCCTCTTGCCCGAGGTCTTCGAGAACCGCCCGGTGGGCGCAGAGGAGTACTGCTCCAGCGACACCAGCTCGAACCCGGCCGCCGCCCACGTCTTCCTCTCGCTCGACCCGCTCGCGCGCGACCTGGCGTACCCGGACATCGCGGCGTACCCCGACAGCACGAACAGCGCCACGCGCTACCCCGGCTCGTCGGCGCAGGCCGAGGAGGTGCTCGACGAGGCCGGCAACGGTCGCTTCGCCAGTGGCACGACGCCGCCGGCCGTCGGCTATGCCGATCGCGTCGCCGGCAAGCTGTTCGTGCCCCAGCACAGCGGCATCCAGCCGTTCCCACAGGAGCGGTTCGTCCTCGGCTACGCTGGCACGTCCACGCCGAGCGGGTGCGCGCAGCAACTGCTCAAGCTGCCCGCCCCGGCCGCGCTGGTCGCCACGGTGGGGGCCTGGGTCGCGGGCTTCCCGATGGCGCCGACCGCGATCTCGACCGGGCTCAACGACCCGCTCCGGGCCGGCTGCCCCAACGAATGGATCGTCGATCAGGGCAAGGACCGGGATCTGCAATCGGCGCCGCCGGCCGGCGCGATTCCCATCCTGTACCCGCCCCAGCTCACCGGCTTCCAGACCACCAACAAGGTCCGCAGCATCGCCCACGTCGAGTCGACCCTGTTCAACCTCGTCTACAACAGCAACGCGGTCTTCATCGAGCTGTACGAGGACGCGATCTGGCAGATCGGCCGCACGCGCGGCACCGGCCCGGGCGCCGTCGCCCTCGACGATCCTGGAGCGCCCGTGCGGCTCGCGACGGTGTACGCCGCATACACGGCCTGCGATCCGGCGGTGAGCTGCTACAGCAAGAACCTGTCGCAGTGGGCCGAGGAGCTGCACCTCCGACGGGCCAAGGCCGCGTCGCTGTGGGCGACCTACCGGGGCACGACCTACCCTGGCCTCCAGCACCCGTTCCCGACCACGTACCGCCAGACCTTCACCAACACCACCGGCGTCCTGCAGCAGTACCCGTACATCAACCCCAGCCGGTGCCTGCCGGGCCTGGTGAACTTCCCGGTCGGCGCGGGACCGAGCGCGCTCGGCCTGATCCGGGTCCGGCCCTAGAGTAGCGAGCGTCGGAGAGCGGCTCCGCGCGTCGCCATGACGCGGCGGCGCCGGCCGGCGTGGTGCTAGAGTACGCGGCCTCCGTCATGAGCCTCGTCGCACCGCTCTCCGAGCCCGACCTGCGCTTCGGCGCCTGGCGCCTGCACCAGGTCGCGTGGGCCGGCCCCGGCGTGATCGTCGATAGCGTGATCCACGATCAGCCTGCGGTCGCGGCGCCGGCCGACTATGTCGACGAGATCCTGCTGGCGCCCGAGCACCAGCAGGCGTTCTTCGCGCTCGTCGATCGCGCCGGGCTGGTGGTGTGCAAGGGGGTCGGCGGCGACGATCGCAGCCACGCGCTGGTCCGCGGTCGGTCGAGCCGGGGCCGCATGAGCCAGAGCGAGCTGTATCACCACGACGGCTGCTCGGGCCCCGAGAAGCCACGGGTGGTCGAGATCCGCTGCCCGCACCAGACCCTGGCGCGCGCGGTCCCCACCGCGATCGCGCCATGGCCAGCCACCGTCCACGCCATGCTGCTCGAGCTGCCGGCGGAGCTGCGCGCCGCCGACGCCGACGTCGTCGCCTGGCACGCCGCGCTGGTCGCCGACGGGACGCTGGCCGACGTCGACCACGACCTCATCCAGGGCGCGGTCAACCGCATCGTCCGGCTGGCGATGACCACCGAGGCCGCGCGCGGCTTCTTCCGCGCGGTCGACGAGCGGGCCGGCGCGTATCGCGAGCCGTGGACCATGGGCGAGAGCCGGTTCATCGCCAACGCCAACCCCGGTCGCACGATGCAGCACCGGCGCGCGTACCTCGAGACGCCCGGCCGGCCCAGCGGCCACCTGGTCAAGCGCTGGCCCGCCGGCCCCGCGATGCACTGACCGCCGACCGGGCGCGCGCCTTCACAGGGTTGCCAGGAATCAACCCTGTGTTGTCGATCGATCGAGCCGGCACCGGAGTGCCGGTCCGATCTCGACAGTCCGACCCCGGCCCGAGCTGCGCTCGGATCCTTACACTTCGACGATCTGGCCACCATCCTGGTCAGTCTCGTGTTACGAGCCGGTGTGGCGTCCAGGGGCTCGATCGTGGTGCGCGCGGTGATCGCGCTGGTCTTGATGGTGCTGTTCTTCGCGGTCGCGATCGCCGCGATCGTCGGCCTGCTGTACCTCGCGAAGCTCCTCTTCCTCGTCGTGCCCCACGTCCAGGGCCGGGGGATGTTCGTCGTCGCCATCGCCGGCGCCGCCAGCGCCGCCGCCGCGCTGGTCGTGGCCTGGTCGGTGCTGCCCCGCCCCGATCGCTTCGAGCCGCCCGGGCCCGAGGTCACCCGGACCACGCAGCCGGCGCTGTTCGCCGAGATCGATCGGGTGGCGACCGCGACCGGCGAGACGATGCCGGTCCACGTCTATCTGGTGAACGAGGTCAATGCCTTCGTCGCCCAGCGTGGCGGGCTGATGGGCCTCGGCAGCCGGCGGGTGATGGGCGTCGGCATGCCGCTCATGCGGACCCTGACCGTGAGCGAGCTGCGGGCGGTGCTGGCCCACGAGATGGGCCACTTCTATGGCGGCGACACCCGGCTCGGCCCGTGGATCTACAAGACCCGCGGCTCGATGATCCGGACCGTGGTCAATCTCGGCAAGGCGAGCGCGGAGTCGGCCGAGTTCTCGCAGCTCGCCTACATCGTGTTCATGGCGGTGCGGGCGCCGTTCCTGTGGTTCGGTCAGGGCTTCCTGCGGGTGTCGCAGGCGGTCAGTCGGGCGCAGGAGTACTCGGCCGACGGCGTCGCGGTGCGCACCGAGGGCGCGACGGCGCTGATCGAGGGCCTCAAGAAGTCCCACGCCGCCGGCCTCGCCCACCAGCTCTACCTGCGCAACGAGGTCGCGCCGCTGGTCGACCTCGGCGTGCTGCCGCCGATCGGCGAGGGCTTCAGCCGGTTCCTCGGCAGCGCGCGGGTCAGCGGGCTGCTCGACCAGGTGGTCGCGGGCGAGCTCGAGGAAGGCAAGCAGGACCCGTACGACTCGCACCCGCCGCTGCGCGAGCGGATCGCCGCCGCCGAGCGCATCGCGGGGCCGGCGACCACGCCCGACGACCGGCCGGCGATCGGGCTGGTGGCGGAGCCCGAGCAGTACGAGTCCGACGAGCTCCGCAAGCTGGTCGACCGGCCGCTCAAGGCGCTGGCCTGGAATCAGACCGGGACGGTGTGGCTCGAGCGCTGGCGGGTCGTGGTCAAGGACAACCGCCGGGCGGTGGCGGGTCTCGACGTCGCGGCGGTGGCGCGCACCCCGCGCGCGGTGCGCGACCTCGCCTACAAGGTCCACGGCCAGGAGGTGGGCGACGCCGACGACGCGGCCCTGCGGCGGTGGGCGGTGAGCGTGCTGGCCTCGGCGCTGGCGATCCGCCTGGTCGAGCTCGGCTACGAGATCGACAGCGCGCCGGGCGCGCCCCATCGCCTGCGCGCCGACGACCGCGTGGTCGAGCCGTGGAACGAGCTCGCCGACTGGCTGGGGGGCGCCGGTCCCGACGACGCGCTGGCGACCCGCTGGCGCGAGCTCGGCCTCGGCGACCGCCCGCTGGCGTAGCGGGTCGGACCGGGGATCCTGCAGAACCTCAAGGACCGCCTGCACGGCAAGGATCACATCACGCGCT
>JAYVSF010000788.1:0-11655 GCA_043775605.1 Myxococcales bacterium | reverse complement strand
CCATCGTCCGCCAGTACTGATCGGCGACTCCGTCGTCGCCGGGAATGGTCGCGGACGTCGCCGGGGCGAAGCCGCCGCCGAGGGTCAGGGCCAGCGGCCACAGCCGGCGGGCCTCGCGCTTCAACCGCCAGGGCGCGACCTCGAGGTCGACCCGGATCGCCGTCACCGCGCCGCTCGAGAACTTCTCGGTGTTGGGCGAGGCCGGCCCGTCGTAGACGAACGTGCGCCAGCCGACCTCGGTGCCGACCCGACCGACCACGATCGGCGTGCCGCGGGCCGGGCGGGGATCGACCGGCGGCGGCGGCGGCGGCGGCGAGGCCGGCGGCTCGACCGTCAGCAGCCGCTCGTCGCCCGGCTTGACCTCGACGAACTCCTCGTAGGGCGGGTCGGTCGCGACCTGGACGTGGTGGGCGCCAGCCTCGAGCTCGACTCGCAGCGGCGCCTTGCCCCGCTCCTGGTCGTCGATCCGCACCACCGCGCCGAGCGCGACGTCGCCGGTGATGATGAGCACGCCGATCGCCGGCGTCAGGGTGACCGCGACCTCGATCGCCGGACCCTTGCCCCGGGGCACCTTCACCTGCTGGACCACCGGGGTGTAGCCCGCCAGCTCGATGATGAGGCCGTGCTCGCCGGGCGTGAGCTTGATGAGGAGCGGCGTGACCCCGACCGGGCCTTGCTCCTTGTCGCCGACGTAGACCATCGCGCCGGCCGGCGTCGAGGTCACCTTGACCGCGCGTTGCTGGGCGGCGGCGGGAGCAGCGGTCGCGGCGGCCGCGGTCAGCACCAGCAAGAGGACGAGGAGGAGGCGAGGCATCGCCGCGATGATATGCGATCCGGGCACCCGGGCGGGGCGTCGACCCGGCGCGCGATGACGGCCAGCGACCGCACGCGGGCGGCCCGCCGACGATGTGCCCGAGGCGCGGATGCGATATGGTCGGGTATGGAAAAACGGGCCCGCGACGTCATCGGCGGGGCGCTCCGCCCCAACGATCCCCGTCGCTTCCTGGTCGAGGCGATGATCGGCGCGATGAACGCCGACCGCAAGATCGACCCGCGCGAGCAAGAGACGATCAGGAAGCGCATGGCCGAGCACGCGATGTTCGCCGGCCTGTCGCCGCAGAACGCCAACCTCCTGCTCGAGCTGGCCACCGACGCGGTCAACTTCGCCCCCGGCGGCGCCAGCGGCCGGATCGCGGCGATCGCCAAGGGCCTGCCGGCCCGCCTGCACCGCTTCACCGCGATGGCGATGGCGTGCGAGGTCGTGGTCGCCGACGAGGTGGTCGAGGAGAGCGAGGTCCTCTACCTCGATGCGCTCCGCATCGCGCTGCGGATCGCGCCGTACGAGGCCCAGGAGGTGTTCAACGCCGCCAAGGACGGCCGGGCCCTGCAGTACATCGACGACCGGGTGCTGCGCCTGCGCGGCCTGGTGCCGGTGGTGGCCGAGGTCTTCACCCTGCGCGCGATCACGCTCGGCAGCCTCAACGACGAGCACCGGTTCGAGGTCCGCGACTTCCTCAGCTCGATCCCCGACCTCGCGCTGCGCGAGCACGAGATCGACGGCTTGCTCTTCCAGTCGTTCCGTCGTCCGCGCCAGAGCGGCATCGAGGCCGAGCTGATGGAGCTCGCGCAGTCGTTGCCCGACCCGGTCGACCGCTACTGGATGGTGGTCTACGCGATGTGCGCCGAGCCGGTCGACACCCTGCCCCGCTGGCGGTTCATCCCGTTCCTGTCGATCGTGCAGCGCGCCTTCCAGATCGTCGACGCCGACATGGAGCTGGCGGTCGCCGACGCGGCCTCGTTCCCCGCCACCCTGCCGCGCCCGCGCTGACCCTTCGACGAAGCTCAGGGTGCTCGGGCCATGAGAGTGCGCGTCTCGGTCATTCCACCTGGTCCGTGGTCACTGCTTGGCCGACTCCTTGCTGCCGACCACGGTCAGGTTCATGCCGATCTGGACCGAGACGTTCTTGCCGTCGATCGGCACCAGGATCTTGCCGTTCAGGTACCAACCGAACGACCCGGTCGAGAACTCCTTCACGTCGGCGATCAGCTCCTGGCCGTTGATGACGACCTTGAGCGGCTCGGCCTTGCTGGTGAACTGGGCGCGGGTGACGGAACACACGGTCTTGCTGGCCATGGCGGCGATTGTATCGGGAGGGCGTGAAGCGTGCCCTGGCTGCTGTTCGGCTTCGGCCTCGCCTGCGCCCTGGCCACCACGATCTCGCTGTGGCCGCCTCACCGCCCGGGCGTCGCCGCGCTCGGGGCCTGGCTGGTCGGCTGGCTGACCAGCGAGCTGGCGCTCCACCACCTGGCCGGCCAGCTCGTGATCGGCGGCGTGCTGGCGGCCACCGGCGGGCTCGACCGCGCCGTCGGCGCCATCGGCCTGGCCGCGCTCGGGCTGTCGGCGCTGGGCCTGGTTCATCACGTCCGGCTGGCCACCGACAGCACGCGCGTCGTCGAGCGCGGGCTGGCCGCCGGCCTCGGCCGCGACTACCACGATCGCATCCCGGCGGCGGTGCGCGCGGCCTACGATCCGACGACGTCGTGGCGCCGGCTGGCCACGATCCTGCCGTGGCGGCCGCGCACGGTGCAGCGCATCGCCACTGTCGACTACGCCCGCGCCGGCGGCCGGCCCCAGCGCCTCGATCTCTACCGCGGCCCCGAGCGCTTCCCCGGACCGCGGCCGGTGTTCGTCTACGTCCACGGCGGCGGCTGGGTGACCGGCAACCGTCGCCAGCAAGGGCTGCTGACGGTCTACGAGCTGGCGGCCGCCGGCTGGCTGTGCGCGTCGATCGACTACCGCCTGTCGCCGCGCGCGACCTACCCCGACCACCTCGACGACGTCCAGGCGGCGCTGGCCTGGCTGCGCGCGCACGTCGCCGAGCACGGCGGCGATCCCGGCTGCATCGTCATCGGCGGCGGCTCGGCCGGCGCCCACCTGGCCAGCCTCGCGACCCTGGCCGACGCCGCGGCGCCCGACGACGCCACCCGCGGCGGCCCGCCCCTGGCCGGCTGCGTCGCGTACTACGGCGTCTACGATCTGGTCGACGACGATCACCACTTCCGCCACCGCGCGTTCCACGACCTGTTGATGGCGCGCATGGTGATGAAGCAGCCGCTCGCCACCGCCCGCGACCTGTACGTGCAGGCGTCGCCGATCGCGCAGGTCCACGCCGGCGCCGCGCCGTTCCTGCTGGTGCACGGCGACCGCGACACCCTCGCGCCGGTCGGCGCCGCCCGCCGCTTCCACCGCGCGCTCGAGGGCGCCGGCGTCACCTGCGCGTACGTCGAGCTCCCCGGCGCGCATCACGCGTTCGAGCTGTTCCCGTCGTTGCGCTCGATCGCGGTCGTCCACGGCGTCCACCGGTTCTGCCAGTGGATCTACGTCCGCCACCGCGCGGCGCCGCCAGCGGCGTAGCGAACCGCGGCCGTGTCACCAAACGCGCACGTCCGGCGTCCATGCCGGGTGCCCGCCGCGCCGCCACCGTGGAAGCGCCCGCGCCCTCCAGGCCGCCGAACCCCGCTGACCGAGGCCCAGCGCGCGTGGGCCCGGGCCACCGCTGCGCTGCACGGGCGCCGCTATCCCAACCTGGTCGACAACCTGGCCGCGGCGCGCCAGCCGCTCGACGTGCCGTCCCCGGTGGGCCCGTCGACCGGACCAGGTCGAGCTACAGCTTCGGGCCGGCGGCCCGGATCTCCTCGGCGGCGGCGATCTCGTACTTCTTGAAGTTGTCGCGGAACAGCTGCGCGACCTTGCGGGCCTGGAGGTCAAACGCCGCGGGATCGACCCACGTGTTGCGCGGGACCAGGACCTCGCTCGGCACGCCCGGGCACGACGTCGGCACCGCGACGCCGAACACCGGATCGTCGACGGTGGCGATCTTGTCGAGCTCGCCCGAGTGGATCGCGTCGACGATCGCGCGGGTGTACTTGAGCTTCATCCGGCTGCCGACGCCGAAGCCGCCGCCGGTCCAGCCGGTGTTGACCAGCCAGGTCTGGGCGCCGTGCTTGCGCAGCTTGTCGGCCAGCATCGCGGCGTACTTGGTCGGGTGCCAGACCAGGAACGGCCCGCCGAAGCACGGCGAGAACGTGGCCTCGGGGTCCTTCACGCCGACCTCGGTGCCCGCGACCTTGGCGGTGTAGCCGCTGATGAAGTGGTACATCGCCTGGGCCGGGCTCAGCCGCGACACCGGCGGCAGCACGCCGAACGCGTCGCAGGTCAGGAAGATGACGTGCTGCGGGTGCCCGGCCACCGCCGGCAGCTTGGCGTTGGGGATCTCGTCGAGCGGGTAGCAGCCGCGGGTGTTCTGGGTGATCGAGACGTCGCGGTAGTCGACCGCGCGGGTCGCCGGGTCGTAGACCACGTTCTCGAGCACCGAGCCGAACCGCAGCGCGTTCCAGATGTCGGGCTCGTGCTCCTTCGACAGGTCGATGACCTTGGCGTAGCAGCCGCCCTCGATGTTGAAGATGCCGTCGTCGCCCCAGCAGTGTTCGTCGTCGCCGATCAGCAGCCGCTTGGGATCGGCCGACAGCGTGGTCTTGCCGGTGCCCGACAGGCCGAACAGGATCGACGTGTCGTGGCCGTCCTTGGCCTGGGTCGCCGAGCAGTGCATCGACAGCACGCCGTGGCGCGGCATGAGGTAGTTCATGATCGTGAACACCCCCTTCTTCATCTCGCCGGCGTAGTCGCTGCCGAGGATGATGAACTCGCGCCGGCCGAACGACAGGTCGATCGACGTCGCCGAGGTCATGCCGGCGGTGTGCTTGTTGGCCGGGAAGCCGCCCGCGTTGAAGATGACGTAGTCGGGCGCGCCGAACGCCGCCAACTCGTCGGCGGTCGGCCGGATGAGCATGTTGCGCATGAACAGCGCGTGGTACGCGCGCGCACACACCACCCGGATCTTCAGGCGCAGCGCCGGATCCCAGCCGGCGTAGCCGTCGACCACGTACAGCCGCTCGCGGGTGTTGAGGTAGTCGATCGCCCGCTCGCGGTTGATCGTGAAGCTGGTGTGGTCGAGCTTGATGTTGACGTTGCCCCACCACACGTCGTCGCGGATCTCGGGCTCGTCGACGACTCGCTTGTCGGTCGGGCTGCGGCCGGTCTTCTTGCCGGAGTAGGCGATGAGCGCGCCGGTCGACGAGATCGCCGACCCCTTCTCGTGGCGTAGGGCCGCCTCGTAGAGGAAGGCCGGGGTCGCGTTGCGGTGGATCTCGGGGACCGAGATGCCGTGGGCGTCGAGGTGGAACGAAGCCATGACCTGCCTTCTTGTGGTGGGGCGTGCGGCGGGAGCCCGCCGGGGGAAGTCAGGTATACCACCGCGGCCCTCGCCGCCGCGCGCGCCCACAGGCTTGGCAGAAACCAACCCTGTGTCATCGATCGATCGGGCCGGCACGGGAGTGCCGGTCCGATCTCGACAGACCAACCCCGGCCCGAGCTGCGCTCGGAGCCTCAGCCTGCGCCTCCGTGACGCGCCCCGCCGTTCGATCCCGCGATCCCGCTCGGGGCGGTCAGGGCTTGATGCGGTAGACGAACATCTGGACGGTGCACATGGGCGCGGGGATCATGTGGCCGGAGCCGGACGGCGACTCGAGCTGGTAGGGGCGGTAGCGCCAGCCGCGCATGGCGTCCTGCAGCGCGGCGTCGTAGGCGTTGTAGCCGGTGCTGGCGAGGCGGCGGACCGAGGAGATCGCGCCGGCCGCGTCGACGCAGAGCTGGAAGGTGCCGTGGACGGTGGTCTTGCCGTCGTCGATCATCGCGAGCTGGGTCACGCGCGACGGGAAGATCTGCTCGTCGCCGGCCACGCGCAGGCCCTTGGCCACGGTCGGCGGCACGATGAGGACCGGGGCGATCACCGGCGGCTTGATCACCTCCGGCGGGTCGCCGTCGGTCGAGCACGGCGGCTCCGCGCATGGCGGCAGATCGGTCGCGCACAGCGGCAGGTCGCTAGCGGGGTCAGCCGCCAGCCGGCAGTGCGGGCCGTCGCCGCCGCCCAGGGTGGAACCGATGTCAGGGCCGCCGACCGGGCCAGACGGTTGGATCTGATCGGGCGGGATGATCGTCGGCTGGGTCACCTCCTTGATCCGGGTGAGGTGCGGCTTCACCACGAGCTGCGGCTTGCCGGCCGGCAGCTCGGCGGCACCCTGGGGCAGCGTGTTCGAGAACGTGAGGTCGGCCGCGAACGCACCGACCGGCACTCGCTCGATGTGCCACATGGCGGCGACCATCAGCCCGGCGACCACGGCGGCGTGGGCCACCGCCGAGCCGACCACCAGGACGGACTTGACGACCTTGACCCGGGGACGCACGACGACCTGATCGAACATGCAGGAGCCGACGCGCGACTCCGCCGATCGATCTGTCGGATGTACGAACGCGCGATCACCAGGACGTACGGCCCGTCGACCGCGCGCCGCACCGGGTCGCACCCCCGCCCCCGCCCCCGCCCGTGACCGCCGCCGAAGCTAGAACTTGGCCTGCAGCGTGATGTTCACGCCGAGCTGGTTGAAGTCGCCGAACTCGTACTTGAACGTGTCCTCGGGCCCGCTCCGCTTCAGCCGGGTCTGGTTGGGGTCGTAGCTGTAGTAGACGTCGACGAGCGCCGAGTAGATGTCGCCGAAGTCGATCTGGCCCGAGCCCTTGACCGCGATCTGGGCGGCGCGCGACTCGCCGGTCGGCAGCACCGTGATCAGCGTCTGCTGGCCGTTGTTGCGGATGACCGCGGTCGACTTGCCGGTGGCCGCGGTGTCGCCGGCGATGCCGGTCGGCGAGGTCAGGGTCGCCGGCAGCTCGAGGCCGACGGTCGCGCCCAGGGTCAGCCGGTCGTTCCAGTTCTTGTCGACGCCGGCGGCGGCGAAGAAGTTGGGCTGGATCTCGTACTGCTTGGGGAAGTCGGAGTAGGTCGGCAGCGACGGCACCGAGTGCAGGATGAAGGCGAGGTCGCGGTACTGGGCGTCGAACCGCAGCCGGACCCGGTCCATCATCACCCGGATGTTGACGTCGCCGGCGATGCCGGGCTGGATCTTGGTCGACCCGGTCTTCTCGGGATCCTTGAGCGTCTGGGCCAGGTAGGTCGCCTCGGCCATCACCAGGTACTGCGTTCCGCCCGGGTACTTCGCCTTCTGGAACAGGCGGCCGATGCGCTCGGGGTCGTACTTGTAGAGCTTGTAGTCGATCGACGACTGCACCGGCATGCCGTCGTGGTAGGCGGCCTGCGCCGAGACGCCGTAGAGCTGGACGTCCTCCTGGTTGACGTCTTCGAGCTCGTTCGAGCCGCGGTTGAAGTAGCCGCCGTTGAGCTCGAGCCGGAGGTTGTCGTTGACGTCGTAGCCGGCGCCGGCGAGGACGGCCTGCTTGGCGACCTGCTCGGCGGTCGACGAGTCGAGCAGCACCGCGGTCTTGGCGCCGATGAACGCGTAGGCCTTGCCGGTGTCGTACTGGAGCTTGAAGCCGGGCACCGCCTGCGAGCTGCGCCGATACTCCTCGTTGCCGCCCCACGACAGCCGGTAGCTGTAGCCGAGCCGCATGCGATCCGAGCTGACCGGGAACGTGGTCAGCGTGAGCCGGGTCGGATCCTTGTGGGTGGTGTCCTTCCACCACGACACCAGGATGTAGCTGCCGGCGTCGGACAGGTCGATCTTGCGCTCGGCGATCTCGTTCATCCGCATCACGAACGCGCCCTCGACCTCGAGGTGGTCCTTGCGGAAGTTGCGGTACATGATCGCGGTCGACAGGGTCTCGTAGCCCGAGAACCGGGTGTCGTAGTTGTCGAAGAACAGGGTGCCGAGCGAGTTGGGCCGGCCGAACCGCCAGCCCGGCACGCTGGGGATGGTCTCGCCCGGCTTGGTGAGGAGGTTCTCGTTGGTCAGCGTGAAGTTCAGGCGGACGTCGGTGAACCCGCCCGAGCCGGTGAGGTAGTCACCGCCCGCCTTGGCGTCGGCGGCCTTGGCGTCGGCCGCGGTCCGGGCGTCCTCGGCGGCCTGGGCGGCGGCCGCGCGCTCGGCGGCGAGGGCCTCGGCCACCGCCTTCCTGGCGATCTCGGCCGCCTCCTCGGCGGTGACCCCGGGCTCGGCGCCGGGCGGCGTCGGGTCGGGCTGAGCGATCGCGAGGGACGGCGCCAGGGTGGCGGCGCACAGACCGAAGACAACGGGCGCGAGCGAGCGGAACAAGGTCACGAAGGCCTCCGAACCAGTCCAGGGACGACAGCGAGCAGGGACACGACGGCGAGCTTCACGGGGTGAGATCGGCGGCGGCGCGCGGGTACATGATCCAGACGTTGAACGTGCCGATGTTGATCGGCCGCAGCACGCCGACGACCTTGGTCATCGCCATGCCCGCGCGGGCCCCGGGATCGAAGTCGATGCCCGCGGTGACGACGTTGATCGGCGAGCCGCAGCCGCGGCCGATGTCGAGCTTCCACTGCTTGAACTTGTCCCAGTCCATGTCGAGCGGGCACACCGTGCCGCTGACCACCTGGACCAGCGCGCTCTCGTTGCGTTCGAACTCGATCTTGGTGGTCAGCCACGACGCGGCGATCGTCGTCGGCGCCGGGATGCGCGCCGGGTTGGCCAGCGCCGGATCGGCGGCGGCGGTCGTCGCGAAGCTCTGGGGGAAGCCCATCTCGGTCAGGCCGTTGAACTCGGTGACCGCGCCGGCGAAGCCGTCGATGAACTGGCCCGGCGTGATCGCCCGGCGCTGCTCGTCGCGCGGGCGCGAGAACGAGAACACCAGCATGTGGTCGTAGGCGCCGGTGACGCACGGCGGGGTGCCGGCGGCGTCGGCGCACTCGACGTCCGACACCGTGTAGCCCTGGGCGTAGATGCCGGTGACCACCAGCTTGCCGTTGGCGCCATGGCGCGAGCCCCTGACCGTGACCTGCTTGTTCTGCAGCGGCGACACTGACAGCGCGGCCAGGCCGGCCTCGTCGCGCGGCTGCTGCAGGTCGCGGACCTGGGGCTCGGGGAACCAGAAGGTCGGCGACACCCCGGTGGCGTACGAACCGCCGGCGCGGTCGTCCTGGATCCACACCGTGGTCGGGCCGTACACCGGCGGCAGATCGATCGTGGCCGGCGCCGAGACCCCGGCGGTCATCGCGATCGTGGTCAGCGGCGGCGCGGCGAGCTCGGGCGTCAGCGAGCCGAGGAACTGGATGTAGACCTCGACGTCGCCGGCGAAGCCGGTGTCGAGCAGGCCGTCGGCGCCGATCGCGGTGACCTTGACCTGGGCCTGATCGACGGTGGTCGGCAGGCGGGTCATGATCGAGCCGAGCTCGGTCGGGCCCAGCACCTCGACCTTGAGCGAGGTGGTCTCGACGATCGGCGGCAACTCGTCGACGCAACCGGCGACCGCGGTGGCCAGCCCGAGCAGAGCGACGGAGATCGTGGCGGTGGTCATGCTGGCTCCCCGAGGCACCGACGACGGCCTTGATTCACGAACGGTCACTCGAACACCGGCCGGATCCGCCCGTCGTGGGCCTCGACCGTGTCGCGCAGGCAGGCCACCTGGCCCCAGCGCTCGGTCACCGGCAGCTGGTTGTTGGGGTCGGTGACGGTGTCGAGGTCGGCCGGGGTGCAGGCCGGCTGCCGGCGCAGGAACACGGTCAGGGCGTCGCGCAGCGCGACCCCAGTGTCCTGCTTGGAGGTGTTGCGCTTGAGCATGTCGAAGCCCGAGCCGCCCTTGGCGATGTAGTCGTTGACCGCGACCCGGTACAGGCCGGTCGCCAGCACCGGCCGGCAGCCCGCGGCCGGATCGATCGGCCCGTCGGCGGCGCCGACGCCGGTGCCGCGGCACTTCTCACCCAGCCAGATGTTCTTGGCGCACGCGGTCGGCGCCGGCAGGTCGTCGTTGGGGTTGGGATCGGGGCAGGTGCCGCGGCAGACCATGTCGAACCAGATCCCGGCGACCTGGGCCTGGGTCCGGCAGCCGCGATCGCTCGACTTGCGGGCGATGAAGTCGAGCGCCTCCTGGACCTCGGAGCCCGACAGGTACATCACCGTGATGGAGTTCTCGAACGGGAAGACGTTGAACATCTGCTCGTTGGTGAGCGCGCCGGCCTCGAAGTCGGCGCGGATGCCGAGCGAGTTGGTGATCGCGAACTCGGCCTCGACGCCCGACCGGGTCTGCATCGAGCGCGCGACCATGTTGCCGAGCTGCGAGTCGCCGCCGGTTGTGTCGTTGCGGATGATCTTGGCGTCGAGCGGGGTCTTGACGAACCCGAACACACCGTTGAGATCGATCTCGCGGTTGATCGCCACCGAGTACGGCCACAGCACGTCGGCGACCTCGGGGTCGTCGGCGGTCCGCTTGTCGACCGGCAGGTTGTCATAGGCGAACGACACGATCCGGCTGCGATTGGCGGGGTCAGCGTTGTCGCTGCCGACGTGGACCACCAGGTCGAGGCGGCCGACGAACTTGGCGAACGCGCCGGAGTGGACCAACACGGTCGAGTGGACGCCGTCGCCCGACGGGATGATCTTGGGCGGGTTGGTGACGATGTGGAGGTGGCCGCCGAGGATGAGGTCGACGCCCTGGAGCGGCAGTGACTCGTTCTCGTCGGTGACCTGGTTGGACTGCAGGCCCTCGTCCTCGTCGAGGCCGAGGTGGCTGACCAGGACGATGAGGTCAACCGACGGCCGCAAGAGCCGGACGTACTTCTCGACCGTGTCCTTGTCGGCGATCGGCCGCAGGCCGAGCGAGTTGCCGCCCTCGAAGATGCCGGTCATCGACGACCAGTTGGCCATGCCGATGACGCCGACCTTGAGGCCCTCGACGTCGAACACCGCGAACGGCTGGACCACGTCCTTCAGGGACCTGGCGTCGGGGTTGGCGGGATCGTCGAAGATGTAGTTGGCGGCCAGCAGCCGGAACGACGCCCAGTTGTCGTACTGCTCGAACAGGTTGGTCGAGCCGAGATCGAACTCGTGGTTGCCGATGACCGCGGCGTCGAGGCCGGCGGTCGACAGGGCCCGCATCTCGGCCTCGCCCTTGAACAGGTTGAACACCGGCGCGCCCTGGAAGCAGTCGCCGGAGTCCAGCCACAACGACCGATTGGAGGTGGCACGGATGTTCTTTGCGATCGTCGCGATGCGGGCGAGGCCGCCGAACGGCTTGTTGCCCTCGACCAGGCCGTAGTCCCGCTCGAACCGGTTGGGCACGAAGTTGTACGGGAACAGCCGTGAGTGGATGTCGGAGGTGTGGATGATGGTCAGGCGGACGTCTTGCCCGACCAGGTTGGGCGACGGCCGCTCGACGGTGCACCCCAGGCCGCCGGCGGCGCCCAGGAGTGGGGCGATCGCGGCGACGACGATGCCTGCACCGACCAACGACGGGAGGGAGGCACGGACGCTGCGCATCGCGGCTGCTATACCGGGCAGCGCGCCACGGGCGCAAGGCCTTTGACCGCCCAGTCCAGCCGACCCTCCGGCGATCTCGCGCTCGACTCCATGGTCTACTGCCGGCCATGCGTCGCGCGAAGATCGTCTGCACCCTGGGCCCGGCGTCGGGCACGCCCGAGCGGATCGGCGAGCTGATCGACGCCGGCATGGACGTGGTCCGGCTGAACTTCTCGCACGGGACCCACGACGATCACGCCGTGATGATGGCCACGGTCCGGGCCGAGGCCGAGCGCCGCGGCCGGGCGATCGCGGTCCTGCTCGATCTCC
>JAYVSF010000787.1:0-1679 GCA_043775605.1 Myxococcales bacterium | reverse complement strand
GGCCCAGGTCCGGAAGAAGTCCTCGAGCCGGCGGAGATCCTGCGGCCGCAGGGTCGTGAACCGGGGCAGCGGCGAGCGCAGGTGGCCATCGAACGACGGCGGGATCCGCCAGACCCCGCCGCGGCCGCGCCGCAGCTTGCCCTGCTCTTCGTCGGAGTACTCGACGAGCCCGTACGGCGGATCGGTGACGACGGCGTGGACGCTGCGCTCGGGGCGAGCCCGCAGCCAGTCGAGGCCGTCGGCCTGGTACAGCTCGCAGCCGGCGTGGCGAAACGCGGGCACCGGCGCGGACGGCGCGGTCGGCGCGGTCGGCGCGGTCGGCAGCGGCGCGGTGTCGGTGGCGTGGTCGAGCGTGGTCACGGGAACGCACGACGGTACGACAACCCGGATCAGGATCCGAATTTCGTGGCCGAACCCGCAGCCTGTCCCCTTGGTCTCAGCGGCCGATCATGAGGCCGGCGCTGGTGGAGCGGATGGTGCCGTTGCCGGAGACCTCGGTGCCGGCGTAGGTGAGCTGCTCGACGTCGGTGTCGACGTAGACGCGGACGCCGCGCTTGCCGACGGCGAAGGTCGCGCCGTAGGTGTAGCCGACGCCCCAGGTGACATCCATGGCGTCGCGATCGAGGACGAGGGCCCGCAGCGCGCCGCCGTGGACGAAGGTCTGGGTCGGGCCGAGCTGCAGCACGCGCAGCTTCAGCTCCATGCCGGCCGAGGCCGACAGCCAGC
Source organism: Myxococcales bacterium (assembly GCA_043775605.1). Taxonomy (GTDB): domain Bacteria; phylum Myxococcota_A; class Polyangia; order Haliangiales; family Haliangiaceae; genus UBA2376. The sequence goes on along the minus strand of JAYVSF010000787.1, from coordinate 953 downwards.
GATCGGCGTCGGTCTCGAGATCGTGGCCGTGCAGCACGGCCTCGACCGCGACCGGGCCGACGCCGAAGCCGGCGGCGACCGAGCCGGTGCGACCGTCGTGGCCGCCTCCCACCATCGGAGCGGCGGCGCCCGTGCCCTGGCCCGCGAGGTCGTAGCCGACCATGCTGTAGGTCGCGGCGCACGCCCCGTGCGCGACGACGGCGAGCATCACGACCAGGGTTCGAGCACCGGCGGCAGTCATCCCCTCCAGTTCGGCCGATGACGGTCGATGCTCAGCGGGATCGCGGGCAGCGCAGGGGTTGCCGGCCGAAGGCTCGAGCGCGCCAGTCGCGGAGCTAGCGAACCGCGACGAGGATCTGGTGGGCGTGGCTCACGTGGTAGCCGCAGATCACGAGGTACGTGGCGGCGGCGCTGAACAGGCCAACCGCGGCCGACCAGCGATCGCGCAGGCGCCACAGCAGCAGCACCGACAGCGACACCAGGCTCAGCTTGGCCAGCATGAACAGCATCGGGCCCCAGGACAGCGCCTGGTCCATCAGCGGATTGCCCTCGTTGGCGGCGCCCACCCGGACGAAGGTCAGGGTCCACACCGCGTCGAGCATGTTGAGCACCACGACCAGGCTCGCTGCCCACGTGACCGCGCGGCGAGTGGTAGCGGACATGCCCTGCATGACTTCAGTAAGTGCATGCCCTGAGCCATGATCACCCAACGCCGCAACCGTGCGAAACCTTGCACTTCCGCGCAGGGTAGATGTGCCGGGAGTGGGACATCCCGACCCCACCTGGCCCCCCGATCGGGACAACCTGTCTCACTCATTCGCTACCCACCGGCTACCCCGGAAGATCACCCACGTGGGGTGACGCGGCGCATCAGCCGCCCGACCGATCGGTCGACGGCGCGCGCCCTCGCCTACTTCGAGCCGTTGATGATCGCGTTCACCGCGTCGTTGTTC
>JAYVSF010000786.1:0-8255 GCA_043775605.1 Myxococcales bacterium | reverse complement strand
AGGTTGATCGCGGCGGCGACGTCGGCCTCCATCGTGCTGGCGGCGAGGTGGAGGATCCGGAGGTACTCGACGTCGCCGGTGGAGCGGTGCCAAGACCCTGGACGAAGCCATGACCAGCTACGCGAGCTACATGAAGGAGGAGAAGGGCAACCGCGCGACGTCGGTCTCGACGACGCGCGCTCGCCTGGAATCCTTCTTCATCGACCTCGAGCAGCCGGTGAATGGGCTCACGCGTGCGAGCTGCGAACGCCTGTACCTCGACCTCACCAAGCGGCCGACGCGGCTGGGTATACCTGCGGCGGTCGATACCCACCGGAACACCCTCGCGCAAGCGAAGACGTTCCTCGGCTGGTGCGTGAAGAAGAAGTACATCGCCGCCAGCCCGCTCGACGCGGTCGAGGGTCAGGGACGCCGACGACACGGCAAGGCGCAACTCCGCGTCGACGAGTCCCGCAAGTGGCTCGCCAGGGCGATCAAGCTCGCCGATGCCGGCGACGTCGGCGCCATCACGGCGATGATGTCGCTCCTCATGGGCCTGCGGGCCTCGGAGATCATCGAGCGAACGGTCCGCGACCTCGACGACGAAGGGCGCCTGCTCTGGGTCACGAAGTCGAAGACCGCCCATGGTGTGCGCAAGCTCGCCGTGCCCGACGTGCTGCAGCCGTACCTGCTGCGGCTCGCGAAGGGCCAGCCGCCGGAGGCCCGGCTCTTCGGGTCGCGGTGGCGTGACTTCGTGCGGAAGTCGGTCCAGCGCGTGTGTCGGCTGGCCAAGGTCCCCGAGATCGCGGCGCACGGCATGCGCGGCACGCACTCGACGCTCGCGGTGGAGGCAGGATCCACCGGCAATGTCGTCGCCGCTTCGCTTGGCCACGGATCGCCGACCGTCACGTTCACGAGCTACGTGGCTCCGGGCACCAAGGAGAGCGTCGCCTCGCGGCGCGCTTTCGAGGTGCTGGAGGGCGGCCGGCTGGGATCGATTGCGGCCCGAATCGATCCCAAGCCGACGCCCGAAAACGACGACGGCCGGAACCTTAACGATTCCGGCCGTCTGAGTGGAGCCGTGGGGGATCGAACCCCAGACCTCTAGAGTGCGATTCTAGCGCTCTCCCAGCTGAGCTACGACCCCTGGGTGGCGTTTAGGTAGCAGCGCCCGATGGGGCTGTCAAGAGAGGCGAGCGGCTGGAGAAAGTTGTCGTCGGGGGCGGGGGCGGGCAAGACTGGGGCGATGGTCGCGCAACGGCGAGGCGGGGGGCGGCGGGCGGCGATGCTGGTCGCCGGTGCGCTCGCGATCACCGGGGTGCCGGCGCGGGCGGACGAGGGCACCAGCGATGTCGTCGATGACCGAGCGGCGCGCGAGGCGGGCGCCGAACTCGACCGGGACACGGAGACGGACCCGCCGGCGCTGCCGAGCGGGACGCAGCGGGCGACGATGGCCGACCTGGCGTGGCCGGAGACGACGCGGTCGGCAGCGGCGCGGAGCACGACGTACGTGTGGGCGACGCCGGCGCGGAGGCTGCGGCTGGGGCGGCTGGCGCGGGGTACGCGGATCGCGGTCGACGTCATCGTCGCGACCAGGACGCCGCCCAGCGCGACGACACCGGGCCATACGCGCCGGCCGGCGGGCGGCAGGAGTTGCTGGGCTTGGCTGCCGGTGGCGCCGGCGGGCTGGGTCTGCGCGGCCGAGCTCACGCCCAGCGACGACGAGCCGGCGTCGGCGCGGCGGATGCCGGTGCCGACCAGCGGGTTCGGCGGGCGGGCGGTCGCGGACGCGCCGGGCTGGCCGTTCGCGTGGACCGTCGCGATGCCGGGCGGCCTCATCAAGGTGCGCGGCGCGCCCGACGAGCACGCGGCGAAGGTCAGCAACCTGGCCCGCCGCGCGCTGGTGCCGGTGCTCGAGCAGCGCCGCGGCTGGGTCCGCATCGGCGACGACGCCTGGGTCCGCGCCCACGACGTCGCCGTCGCCCGCAGCGCGCCCCGCCCGGTCGGCGTCGGCGCCGCCGAGCGCTGGCTCGACGTCGACCTCGATCAGCAGGTGCTGGTGGCGTACGAGGGCGATCGGCCGGTGTACGCGACCCTGGTGTCGACGGGCCGCGACGGGCCGTTCCACAGCCCGCTCGGCGTCTTCCGGCTCGCCGGCAAGCAGGCCTCGGCCCGCATGCGCAGCCCGACCGGCGCGGCCGCCGCGTGGGACATGCACAACGTGCCGTGGGTGATGCGCTTCAAGAAGCTGTTCGCGCTGCACGGCACCCACTGGCACGACGCCTACGGCATGCGGTTCAGCCACGGCTGCGTGAACCTGTCGCCGCGCGACGCCGGCTTCCTCTACCACTGGACCGCGCCGGTGGTGCCCGCGGGCTGGGCCGACCTCGACGTCGACGGCGATCGCGGCACCGGCACCGTGATCCGGCTGCGCAACCGCCACCGCCCCGAGCCGCCCTGGCGCGACTACGACGGCGCCGTGATCCCCGCGCCGACGCCCTGACCCTATGCGGCGGTCCGCGCGGTGTGGACGATCGCCATGCTCAGCGCGGTGTCGACGTCGGGCGCGAACGCCAGCTTGCCGGCGACCCGCTTGATCCCGGCCTTGTCGAGCATCGCCACCAGGTCCACGTGCATGCCGACGATGATGATCTTCTTGCCGCTGCGCTGCAGCCGGTCGAGCATCGACTCGAGGGCGACCATGCCAGTCGCGTCCATGACGTCGACCCGGCCCATCGACAGCACCACCACCTTGGCGTCGTTGCCGATCGCCTCGAGCGTCTCCATCGCCAGGTTGGCCGCGCCGAAGAACAGCGGCCCGTTGATCTCGTACATCCGCACGCCGGGCGGCATGTCGATCTCGTGCGGCAGGGTGTCGTCGAGCGTGACCTTGGTGATGATCGCCATCCGCCGCATGAACAGGAGCGCGGCCAGCATCACGCCGACCGACACCGCCAGTACCATGTCGAACACCACGGTCAGGCCAAAGCAGGTCATGAGCACCATCACGTCGCTGCGCGGCGCGATGCGGGTCAGCCGCACGAAGTGGCGGGCCTCGCTCATGTTGCGGGCGACGATGAACATCAGCGCGGCCATCGCCGCCAGCGGCAGGTGGGCCATCAGCGGCGCCAGCGCGATCGTCGACACCAGGATGAACAACGAGTGGACGACCGACGAGATCGGCGACCGGGCCCCGGCCCGGACGTTGGTGGCGGTGCGGGCCAGCGCGCCGGTGGCGGCGATGCCGCCGAAGAACGGGACCACGATGTTGCCGATGCCGAGCGCGATCAGCTCGGCGTTGGGGTCGTGGCGGGTGCCGGCCATGCCGTCGGCGATGGTCGCCGACATCAACGACTCGATCGCGCCCAGCATCGCGATCGCGAACGCCGACGGCAAGAGCTCGCGGATGAGCGTGTAGTCGATCGCGAACGACGCGCCGTCGGCGCCGCCCAGGTGCCACGGCAGCACCGGCAGCGGCGGCAAGGGCGGGATCCCGCGCACGGTCTCGCCATCGATCACCACCGAGAACTTCGAGCCGATGGTCGCGGCGTCGAAGCTCGGCCAGAAGTGGGCGACCACCGCGACCACCACGCCGGCCACGGTCAGGCCGATCAGCGGCGCCGGCACCCGCTTGATCCAGCGCGGCGCCGTGATCAGCACCGCCAGGGTCAGGACGCAGATGCCGGCGTCGGCCAGGTGCGCGGTGGCGCGCGCGTCCCACACCGCCTGCAGGAACCCGAGCAGACCCTCCGGCTTGCTGGCCAGGTGGAGGCCGAGCGCGTCGGGCAGCTGGCGCAGCGCGATCACCAGCGCGATGCCGGCGGTGAAGCCCGTGGTCACCGGGTGCGGGATGAACTGCATGAGCCGGCCCATCCGGGCCACGCCCATCAGCACCAGGATGACGCCGGCCATCAGGCCCGCGACCAGCAGCCCGCCGAGCCCGTGCAAGCGCACGATCGGCTCGAGGATCACGACGAACGCCGCGGTCGGCCCGGTGATCTGCAGCCGGCTGCCGCCCAGCAGCGCGCACACGATGCCGGCGATGATCGCGGTGTAGAGGCCGTGCTGCGGCGGGACCCCGGTGGCCTTGGCCAGCGCCATCGACAGGGGCAGCGCGACGACGCCGACCACGAGCCCGGCCATCGCGTCGGCGCGGAAGTCGAGGACGGTGTAGCCCTCGCGCAGCTTCTCGCGCAGCGCGTACCCGAGCTGATCCTTGATGCCCAGCGCCAGGGCCAGCTGCTGCTTCAGGGCGCCCGTGAGCTCGTCGACGTACCGCATCCGGGTCACGCGACGGTACCGCGGGTCACCGACCGTGTCACGATTCGGGACGGGACCCGCATGACCCCCGACGCTGCGACCGCCTTCCACGTGTGGCTCGACGAGCTGGCCGCCGCTGATCCGCGCTGCCGTCGCTTCGGTGCGCGTCATCATCGCTACCGCCGCGCGCCGCCGCTCGGCGAGGACCGGGTGCGCGTACTCGAGGACGAGCTCGGGTTGCGCCTGCCCGACGACTACCGCGCGTACGTCGAGACCATCGCCGACGGCGGCGTCGGGCCGTACCACGGGCTCTTGCCGCTCGATCATCCGGTGCAGCGCCGCTGCGCTTCGGGCGCGTTCCCGCTGACCGCGCCGCTCGACGGCGGCCCCGCTCCCGATCGCGATCGCGGTGACGGCGGCGATCCGCTGCACGCCGGCGTGGTCGGCCTCGGCCACCTCGGCTGCGGCCAGCTCGCGCTGCTGGTGGTGCGCGGCGACGCGGCCGGCGAGGTGTGGCTCGATGCGCGTGAGGCCGACGCCGGCATCGGCCCGATCGCCCCGAGCTTCGGCGCGTACCTCGAGGACTGGGTGGAGCGCAGCTCGAACAACCAGCTGCCACGCACGATCGTCCCGCCCGGCCGCTGCGGCCTGCCGGTCGCGCTGTCGGCGTACCTCGCGCGCTGCGAGGACGCGCGTGGCCTCGCGCCCGGCACGATCGGCGGCGACATCCTGCACGCCGTGCTCGCCGCGCTGCGTCCCGGCGCGATCGCGGTGGCGGCCAGCAGTGAGGGTCCGTTCTTCGCGCGCGGAGAGCCGCTCGATCCATGTCCGGCCTGCGAGGTGCTGCTCGAGAACCTGCGCGGCCAGGGACTGGCGGCCGACGCGGTGGCGCCTGGCGTCCCGCCAATGCCCGCCCGCGGAATGTGGCGCCTTATGCGCACATGATTGCACGACGTATTCCGACGTGTGCTGACACCTACATTTCATCAGATTGCACGACTGATGACTTCGGTGGTTGACCATCGAGCCGACCGGGTTCTATGGCCTTGCGGCCGGGACCATCGCGCAAGTGATCCGTGCCATGACGCGACGTGTCGAAGGCGGGATCGCCAGCAACCCGAAACGTCTCCAATACTTACATAAGTAGCTGAAACTCAACGAGATTTTTTCCTGTAAATTCGAGCGCTCATCCTGGCGCGATCAGCCCTGCGCGATACATTCACGCCGATCCAATGGCACGCCTGGCTTCGACCCATCGCCCCGGTTTCTACCCGCAGCCCAACGAGTGGACGTGTGGCCCGTTCGCGCTCAAGCACGCGATGGTCGCGCTCGGTCGCGCATGTGACGCGAGTGAGATCGCGCAGACCGCACGCACGCACTGGTGGAGCGGCACCAACGAGATCCGTCTGGCCCGCGCCGCGCGCGCGTTCGATTGCGATCTGGTGCTCGAGCGGTCGAGCGATGCGGAGGAGGCGCGCAAGCGGCTGATCAAGCACCTGCGCGAGCAGGTCCCGGTGCTGCTGTGCGTCGACGAGTGGACCCACTGGATCACCGTCGTCGGCGTCGAGGAAGGCCGCTTCCTGGTGATCGACTCGGAGCAGGACCCGGTCCTCACCATCCACACCTGGCCGCAGCTCCGGACCCGCTGGCACTACGACGACGTCGATCACGATCGCGAGAAGCCACCGGTTCTCTATGATCTCCACGCGATCATGCCGCGCTTCCGCAGCCTGGTGAAGGCCGACTTCTCGGTCGATCGCATCAAGGCGCTGCGCCGGCCGAGCAACCGCAGCCTCGCGCTGTACTGGAACGAGTACCTCGAGGACCTGCTCGCGATCTGCAAGCCGTCGTCCGACCGCATCGTCGATCCGCTGTCGATGGGCGAGTTCCTGCGCCGCCACCAGGAGCTCATCGTGTCGCGCGTCGTGTTCTGGCACGGCGACATCGACAAGGAAGAAATCGCCAAGATTCTCAAGAACTTCCGCTTCGTGTCGGAGACCTACGGCCTGGTGATCCCGGCCGCTTCGACCCGGCGCGCGGCGGCCGATCTGGCCATCCTCGTGACCATGTGGGTGGTCGCGGTCCGCGGCATCGATGACATGTACGGGATGGGCCTGGGCGCGGTCGGTGGCCGTCAGGGCCTGCGCCGGTCACTCACGCGCCAGGCCGAGCGGCTCAACAAGACCCTGCGCCGACCCTGATCAGCGCGCGGCGCGCACCGCGATCAGCGAACCAGGTTCGCGATCAGGTCGGGGCGGGTCGCGAGGCGATCGATCGCGGCTTCGAGCGACGCGTCCTTCCAGGAGGCGAGGAGCCCGAGCACCTCGCGGTAGCGCACGGCCAGGCGCTGGTCCTCGACCTGGCGCGGCGACGGCCCCGGCTCGGCCACGGGCTGCGGCTTGCGCGGCTCCGGCACCCGGAAGAACGGCTCCTGGATCGTCGCGACCTCGGTCTGGGTCAGGCCCGAGGTCAGGATCCAGTCCATCACCGGGCCCGTGGTGACATCGGCGAGGTGGATATAGTTGTCATCGCGGCCGACCTGCGCGACCAGCGAGCGAGCGCCCGAGCGGAAGATCATCGTGGCTGCCGCGCACAGGTGGCCATCCTCATCGATCCACACGTTGAGCGCGCCGTCCTGGACGACGTTGTGGGGGTAGACGCCGCGGCTCGCGTACGCGCGGAACGCTGCGAGGTTCTTGGCCCGGCGGCTGGTGAGGATGCGCTTCAACCGCGCGCGCATGGCCGGCGCCTGATCGGGCACCCACATGCGCGGCATGGTCGCGACCGGCGGGTCGCCGTCGGGCGGCCGGGCAAAGCCGCCGGCATCGGCGCTGGCGGTGGTCAGGAGCGAGAGGGTGGCGGCGAGGGCGAGCGTGGCGAGACGGCGAAACATGGCGAACCTCCGGCACCCGAGGTCGGAGCGGTCGCGGAGCCACCTGGCTCGACGCGCTCGCTCATCGGGTGACGGAGCGTAGAAACGCGGCCCGCCGGCGCGCGGTCTATCGCCGCAGCCTCTTCTGAGGGGCGTGCCGCGATGGGGCTCAGAACGGGATGTCGTCGTCCGGCCCGCCGCCACCGAAGCCGCCGCCACCGCCGCCGCCACCGGGACCGCCCGCGCCACCCGGCCCGAAGTCGCCCTCGGGCGGCGGCGGCCCTTCGTCGCCACCGGCGCGCCGTCCACCACCGCTACCGGCGTCCTTGCCACCGCCCAGGAACTGGACCTCGTTGGCGACGATCTCGGTCATGTAGTGCTTCTTCCCCTCCTTGTCGTCCCACGACCGGGTCTGGATGCGCCCCTCGATGAAGCACTGCCGGCCCTTGGCGAGGTACTTGGCGCAGATCTCCGCCATCTTTCCCCACACCACGATGCGGTGCCACTCGGTCCGCTCCTGGCGCTGACCGTTCTTGTCTTTCCAGCTCTCGGTGGTCGCGAGCCGGAACTCGCAGACGCCCGCGCCGCTCGGCGTGTAGCGCATGTCCGGATCCGCGCCCAGGTGCCCGATGAGGATGACTTTGTTGACTCCGCCAGCCATGACCGGGCTGTAACATGGTCGTATGACAAGACTCGCTTGAGTCCGACCTGCGCGCCGGCATACAACACCGTCGATGTTCCGGCAGTTGCGCGTCGCCGTGGTGATCCCCGCCTACAACGAGGAGCGCGCGATCTCGGACGCGATCTCCACCGTCCCCGAGTTCGTCGACACGATCGTCGTGGTCGACGACGCCTCGACCGACGCCACCGCGGCCCGCGCCGGTGCGGTCGCCCTGGCCCGCGGCGACCAGCGGGTGGTCGTGGTCAGCCACCCGCAGAACCGCGGGGTTGGCGCCGCGATCGTCACCGGCTACCGACGCGCGCTGGCCCTGGGCTGCGACGTCGCCGCGGTGATGGCCGGCGACGGCCAGATGGATCCGCGCGATCTGCCGGGCGTGATCGACCCGATCGCCGATGGCGACGCCGACTACGTGAAGGGCAACCGCTTCCTGCACCCGGAGGTGTGGACCGCGATGCCGCCGGC
>JAYVSF010000785.1:0-9897 GCA_043775605.1 Myxococcales bacterium | reverse complement strand
GCCCCGCGACTACGACAACCGCGCCAGCTACACGATCTACGACACCGTCGAGCAGACCTTCGAGTTCAAGCGCGCGGCCTACGACATCGACGCTGCGGCCCAGAAGATCTTCGCCAGCGACCTCGAGCGGAACTTCGGCAACCGCCTGTTCCTCGGCGTCTGACCGATCCGCGCGGTCAGCGCCCGATGGCGGCCGGGCGGAAGTTGAGCGGCGTCTTCATCGGCACCGCGGCGATCACGGCGGCCCGGCGCATCGCCCGCAGCGTGACCTCGACCCGCTCGGCGGTCGCGGGATCGAGCCCGTGGGCCGCGAGCAGCCGGCGCGACATCGTCGTCGGCGCCGGGGTCAGCGCGGCCAGGAACGCGGCCTCGCGCACGCTGAGGTGGGCGGCCGGCTTGCCGAACCAGTACTGGGCGGCGGCTGCGAGGCCGTACACCCCGGGCCCGAGCTCGACGATGTTGAGGTAGCGGGCGAGGATGGTGTTCTTGTCGAGCACCGCCTCGACCCGCCAGGTCAGCACCGCCTCCTGCAGCTTGCGGGCGAGGGTCCGGCGCTGGTGGAGGAACGAGTTCTTCACCAGCTGCTGGGTGATGGTCGAGCCGCCGCGGGCCATCCGGCCCTCACGCAGATCGATCTCGAGGCTGCGGGCGATCTGGACCGCGTCGAAGCCGCGGTGATCCCAGAACCGGGCGTCCTCGGCGGCGACGAACGCGCCGCGGATGTGGGGCAGGAGGTGCGCGGGATCGACCCAGTCGCCGACCCCGGGACCGATGACCAGGGTGTGGCCGTCGGGGAAGGTCTGCTCGCTGGCGGTCGCCAGCCGGCGGGGATCGATGACCGGCGGATCGGCGGTGACCACGCAGGCGTGGCGGTCGAGATCGACGTCGAACGTGACGCCGTCGTCGCCATCGACCACCGGGGCGTCGAGATCGAACGCGACATGGCCGGCGGCGGAGATCGCGCCGCTCATCGCCAGCTGATCGAGCGGGCCGCGCAGCGGGCCGGGCAGGGCGTCGATCAGCCCGCGGCACTCGACCGGCGCCAGCGTGGCGGTGGCGTCGAGCGCGACCACCCGGTGGCCTTGCCAGCGACCGACCCCGGCCACGGTGAAGACGGCGGCGCCGCGGGTCAGGCTCAGGTCGGCGAGCTCGAGCCGATCACCGGCCAGCGCGGCCTCGAGGTCGAGGGTGCCGTCGATCGAGACCGGCTCGTCGGCCAGGGTCCGGTGATGCAGGTACGCGCCGTCGAGGGTCAGGTGGCCGGTGACCGCGGCGTCGCGCAGGCCGGTGCGATCGAGCGCGACCGTGACCCGTCCGCTGGCCCGGGCCCCATCGAGCTCGACGATCCGCGGCGCCAGCGGCCCGAGCACCGCCAGCGGCACTCGATCGAGCTCGACGGCCAGCGCTCGCTCACCGACGTCGGTGGCCAGCGCGGCGACGATCCTGCGGGGCGCGCCGCGATCGTCGACCTCGGCCCGGGCTCGCCACGGCGCGCCGACCCGGTCGCGGACCAGATCCATCCCGGCCAGGTCGAGGGTCGTGGTGCCGGTCATCAGCTGCGCCCGACCACCGGTGGCGAGCACGCGCTCGACGGTGAGCGCTGGCAGCGCGACGTCGGCGCCGAGCCGGGCCAGCTCGGCGGTGCCCTGGTACGGGCCGCGCGCGCCGCGGGCGGTGACCACGCCAGTGACCAGGCGGACCCCGCCGGTCTGCGGCTGCAGCTCGACGTCGCGGGCCCGGATCTCGACGCCGTCGATGTCGAGCACGAGGTCGCCGCCCGACACCACGATCCGGCGCAAATGATGACCGCCGTGGGTCGCGCGGCCGCCGGCGCCGTGACCGCGCCGTGCCGCAAGGTGGGCGACCAGGTCGTGCCACTCGGAGTGGCCGTCGGCGTCGATCGCGGCGCGCAGGCGGGGCTCGATCACGCGCAGCTCGTCGGCGCCGAGCTCGCCGGCCAGCAGCGAATCGAGCGCGATCGAGGCCTCGAGCGCCCGGGCCGAGAACAGCGTGCCGACTCGCAGCTCGCGGAGCTGGAGGGTCCCGGTCAGGCTGGCGTCGAAGCCGCCGACGGTGACCGGCTGCCCTGTGACCCGGGTCAGGGCCGGGGCCAGCGCGTCGTCGACCCGGTGGTGGAGGTAGCGCGCGGCCGCCCACGGCGCGCCGGCGGCGAGCGCCAGGGTCACGATCAGGGCGGGGCGCTCGGACCGCACGATCAATGCGGGGCCGCCGCGGCGTCGCGGCGATCGGTGCCGTCGTAGCCACGCTGGGCGATCCGGCGATCGCCGCGCGACCGGTGCGAGGGCAGGGTGGCGGCCAGCAGCATCGCCTCGCACAGCTCGCCGAACGACAGGCCGGCGGCGGCGGCGATCCGCGGCAGCAGGCTCTGCTCGGTCATGCCGGGGATGGTGTTGACCTCGAGGATGGTCTCGTTGCCGGCGTCGCTGACGATCATGTCGACCCGGGTCGCGCCGCGGCAGCCGAGCGCGGTGTGGGCGCGGACCGCCTGGGTCAAGACGCCGCGGTAGCGATCGGGCGACAGCCGGGGCGGGATGAAGTACTCGCTGGCGCCGCGGGTGTACTTGGCGCCGTAGTCGTAGAACTCGGCCCGCGGGGCGATCTCGACCGCGCCCAGCGCGCGATCGCCGAGGACTGCGACCGAGACCTCCTGGCCGGCGATGTAGCGCTCGACCAGCACCTCGCCGTCGAAGCAGCCGGCCGCCTCGATCGCCGCCGCCAGCTCGGTCTCGCGTTGGACGATGGTCACGCCGACCGAGCTGCCCTCGCGCGCCGGCTTGACCACACATGGGAAGCCGAAGTCACCGTGGCGGCCGAGCAGATCGTCGTCGGCCGCGTCGGCGACGTAGTAGGGCGGGGTCGGCAGGTTGTGCAGGCGGAACAGCTCCTTGGCCTTGACCTTGTGCATGGCCAGCGCCGAGGCCAGGACGCCGGAGCCGGTGTAGGGGATGCCGAGGGTCTCGAGCAGGCCCTGGACGCAGCCGTCCTCGCCATAGCGACCGTGGAGCGCGATGAACGCGACGTCGATCCGGGTCTGGCGCAGCACCCGATCGAGGTCGCGATCGACGTAGATCGGCTGGGCCTGGTAGCCGCGCCCGCGCAGGGCTGCCAGCGCCGCCTCGCCGCTGCGGAGGGACACCTCGCGCTCGCTGGACAGGCCGCCCATCAGGACACCGATCGTGCGATTCTTCATGGTCGGGCTCGACGCTACGGACCCAGCCGGGGACGGGCAACTTTTTCGTCGAGGGGACGCCGGCTTGACGGCCCGAGCGGCGCGGGGGTATCCACGTCGCACCGCGCCGACCGGCGAGTGTTTCTGGGCGCCGGTCGCGCCCTCGGATCGAGGACCCCATGGCTAGCAAGAGCGACAAGAGCGAGAAGGCCGACAAGGCCACCAAGGCCAAGCCCGACAAGGCGACCAAGCCCGACAAGGCGGCCGCCAAGCCGGCCACCAAGCCGGCCACCAAGCCGGTGAGCAAGCCGGCCACCAAGCCCGTGAGCAAGCCGGCCGCCAAGCCCGTGAGCAAGCCGGCCCGGGCCGAGAAGGCTACCCGGCCGGTCAAGCTCAAGCCGGCCCGCGGGGCCGAGACCGCGGTCGAGGTGCTCGACGCCATCGCGGCGGCGGCGGTGATCGACGCCGAGCCGACGCCCGGCGCCGGCTTCATCGTCGACCCGGCGGTCGAGGACGCGGCGAGCAGCGCCGACGCGGTGCTGGCCGACGACGACGAGGACGCGCTGCACGAGCGGCTGGCCCACGAGGACGAGCTGCTGGTGGCCGACGCGCCGGCGCCCCTGTCGCCCGAGGAGCAGGAGCTGGCGGCGATCTACGGCGACGAGCTGGCGGCGGCGCCGGCCGCGGCGGCGCACGGCGAGTTCAGCGATCGCCACACCGCCGATGAAGACCGGCCGATGATGCCGGAGATCAACGGCCGCCAGGAGCGGCAGAAGCACTGGGAGGCCCGCCGCGACGAGCGGCGGTCGCGCCGGGATCAGGACCGCTCGCGCCGGCAGGACCAGCGGCGTCCCGGCCCGGGCGGCGCCGGTGGCAATGGTGGCAATGGTGGCAATAGTGGCAATGGTGGCAATGGTGGCAATGGTGGCACCGGCGGCAACGGTCCCGCGACCGGTGCGCCGACGGGTGGCCCCGGTGGTGACGTCCGGCGCGACCGGCCCGACCATCGCGACAACCGCGGCGATCGCGACAACCGCGGTGATCGGCCCGAGCCGCGCGACGTGGCGCCGGCCGCGATCGCCGCGATCGCCGCGGGCGCGCCGGTCTCGGCCCCGACGGCCGACGCCGACGGCGGCGCCGGCGTGATCCGGGTCGGCAACGAGCTCGGCGACGCCGCCTGGGCGGTGTTCTCGTCGATCCGCGGCGCCCAGCCGATGCCGGTCCGGCAGCTGGCCGGCATGATGCGCAAGCGCGGTCTGCTCGATGCGGATCCCGAGCAGGCGTGGCCGCACCTCAAGGCCTCGCTCATCGGTGACGAGCGCAGCTACCGCTCGCTCGGCCTGCGCCCGCGCATCGTCTATCGCGGCCGCGACCTGTTCGGTCCCGGCCCGGTGGTGCAGAGCTCGACCGCTGCCGCCGAGTCGGAGCTGGCGCGGGCGCTGTCGACGATGGCGGTGGCCACCCACCGCGCGCTCAAGGCCAAGATCGCGGCCGCCAGCCACGCTGGCTTCGAGCGCCTGGTCCACGCCTACCTGGTGTCGGCGGGCTTCCGCGACATCGCGTGGATCAAGCAGGTCGAGGGCATCAGCTACGCGACCGCGCTGCCGCCCGAGGGCTCGTCGACGGTGATGATCAGCGCGCGCTCGGGCGATCACCCGGTCGATCGCCGCGGGGTCGGCGAGCTGCGGGTCGGCGTCGAGGCCAAGAGCCTGCTGGCCGGCTACCTGTTCGCGGCCCGCGAGCTGTCGCCCGAGGCCGAGCGCGAGCTCGAGCGTCCGGGCCGGTCGCTGACCATGCTGGTCGGCGACAGCTTCATCACCGCGCTCCTGACCGCGGGCGTCGGCGTGGTGACCGCCGCGGCACCGATCCGCTACGTCGACGACCAGCTGCTCGGCGAGCTGCTGGCCGGGTGATCTGCGGGTGACCGGCGAGCCTCGACCAGAGGCGCTGGGCGCGCGGTGGCGGTGGCTCGGCCTGGTCGAGCACGCCGCCGCGATCGCGCAACAGGAGGCGCGCCGCGAGCAGGTGCTGGTCGGTGACGCCGGGGCCCAGGCCGTGCTGCTGTGCGAGCACCCGCCGGTGATCACGCTCGGCCGCAGCGCGCGGCCGGACAACGTGCGGGCCAGCGCCGACGAGCTGGCCCGGCGCGGCGTCGCGGTGGTCCAGGCCACCCGCGGCGGCGACGTGACCTATCACGGCCCCGGTCAGCTCATGATCTACCCGGTGGTCCGCATCCGAGGCGTGGTCGAGTTCCTGGCCACGGTCGGCGCGGTGCTGGCCGAGGCGTGCGCCGAGCTCGGCGTCGGTGGCGCCGAGTTCCGGCAGGACCCCGCCGGGCTCTGGCTCGGCGACGCCAAGCTCGCGGCCTGCGGGCTGCACCTGCGCCGGCAGGTCGCGGTCCACGGTTGGGCCTGGAACCTGGCGACGCCGCCCGACGCGTGGACGATGATCGTGCCGTGCGGGCTGGCGACGCCGGTGGTGTCGCTGACCGAGGCCTGTCACGCGCGCGGGCTGCCGCCGCCGCCGCCGGTCGACGTGCTGGCCGCGCGGCTCGGGCCCCGGCTCGCCGCCGCGCTCGGGCTCGTCGACTCGGTGTAGAGTGCGACCGTGGGCCTTCGCATCACGGTGCTGTTCAACAACGACTACGAGTTCATCGACGGGGCCGGCGCCGACGCCGCCGCGGTGCGGGCCTCGGCCCAGGCGATCCGCGACGCGCTGGCGACCGCCGGCCACGACGCCGAGCTGGTGTCGATGCAGGGCCGCGACCTGGTGGCGGTGCTGGGCCGGCTCGAGCGCGACCAGCCGCAGCTCGTCTTCAACCTGTGCGAGTCGCTGTGCGGCATCGCCCGCAACGAGCTGGCGGTGCCGGCGGTGCTCGATCTTCACGGCATCGCCTACACCGGCAGCGACACGATGGGCCTCGGCATGGCGCTGTTCAAGCCGCGCACCAAGGACGTCCTCACCGGCCGCGGCATCGCGACGCCGCCGTACCGCGTGCTGGCCACCACCGACGACGTCGCGCGGGTCGCCGCCGAGCCCCTCGACTACCCGTGGTTCCTCAAGCTCGCGAACGAGGACGCCTCGGTCGGGATCACCGAGGCCAACGTGGTGATCGACGGCCCCGCGCTGGCGGCGCGCGCCCACGCGCTGCTCAAGGAGTTCGGCGAGCCGCTGCTGGCCGAGCGCTACGTCGCCGGCCGCGAGGTCAACGTCACGCTGCTCGGCTCGGGTCCGGACCTGGTGATGCTGCCGCTGCACGAGATCGACTTCGCGGCGATGCCGGCCGGCCGGCCGCACATCGTCAGCTACGCCGCGAAGTGGGACGAGCGCCACGTCGACTACGCCGGCACCAAGCCGGTGCCGTTGCGCGACGCCAGCCCGGCGCTGATGGCCCGCATCGAGGCGACCGCGCGCGCGGCGTGGGCCGCGATCGGGCTGCGCGACTACGGCCGCGTCGACCTCCGCATCGACGCCGACGGCACGCCGTGGGTGATCGACGTCAACCCCAACTGCGACATCTCCCCCGACGCTGGTGTGGCCCGGGCCGGCGCCGCCGCCGGGCTGTCGTACCCTGCGCTGATCAGCCGGATCGCCGAGCTGGCCTGGGGCCGGTCGCAGCGCGGAGCCCGCGCATCTTGAGTCCACGCTTCGCGATCGGCGGCGCGCTGCTGGCGATCGCGGTGGCGAGCTGCGCCAGCAAGCGACCGTCGGTCGGGGGGCGCCACGACGCGGGCACCGACGCCGCCGTCGCTGGCCCGCGGCCGACGATGGTCGTGCTCGATTCCGTGCAGGTCGAGCTGCACGGTCGCGCCGAGCGAGTCATCGATCCGCGCGCGCTCGGCCGGACCCTGGCCCGCTGCCTGATCGAGAGCGGCGCGCCGGTCGCGGCCCTGGCCGATCAGGCCCCGCCCGGTCGGGTCCTGCGCCACCTCGTGCTCACCCTCGCGGTCACGGTCCACGAGCCCGAGCCCGCGCGGTCGAGCCTCGGGGTCAGCCTCGAAGCCGCCGGGCGCTGGGCCGACGACAACGACCCGGTCGCGCCCTCGGCCTCGCTGACCGGGGCCGCGACCCCACGCACCGAGGTCCCGGCCGGCGTCGATCCAGCCGACGCCGCCACCGCCGCGGTCGTGCTCGATCTCGAGCCGCGGCTGTGCGTGGAGCTCACCGCCCGGCTGCAGGTGTGGTCAGACGACGATCTGCGGCCGGCCCTGGCCGCCGCCGACCCGTCCGCGATCCGCTGGGCGCTCCAGGTCGCGGCCGACCGGTCGCCGCCCACCGACGAACTCGGCCGGCTCGAGCTGATCCACGCGCTCGCCCGCCACCTCGGGCAAGACGTGCTGGTGCGCGACGCCGCGATCGCCGCGCTGGCCGCCACCCGCGATCCGCGTGCGGTCGCGCCGCTGACCGCGATCACCGACGTCGGCGACGCCGGCGCACTGGTCCGGATCATCGGCGCGGTCGCCGAGCTCGGCGGCGACGACGCCCGGGACTACCTGCAGGTCCTGACCAGCCATCGCGACCCCTCGGTCGCGCGCGCCGCCCGCGCCGGCCTCGCCACCCTCGCCACCCTCGCCGCCGCCCCCCGCTGATCGTTTGTCGGGTTGGCTGAAACCAACCCTGTGGTGTCGATCGAACCTTCGATTCATCGGGGGTGCGCCATCCTGGCGGGGCGCTGCAACATCAGCGTGCTTCCGAGGACGCCGATGAGCCGCAGTCCCCCGCTTCCCAGACGGCCAGGCGGCTAGAACACCGGCACAGGGGAGATATGGCTCCCGTCGACGCCGAGTCCGACGCGCGCAGGCCCGTCATGGGGGCAGGCGCCTGGCGAGCCGTGGCCTGGTCGGCGACCGCGATCAGGCGTCGGGCTCGGGCTCGTCGGCGGGGCCGGCCAGGCGGCGCAACTTCTTCTGCAGGCCGAACCGTGACAGGCCGAGCAGGCGGGCCGCGACGGTCTGGTTGCCACGCGCGCGCTCGAGCGCGGCGGCGACGTAGGCGCGCTCGAGGGTGTCGATCGCCGGCCGGAGCTGGAGATCCTCGGGCGGCGCGGCGTCGGGCGCGGGCCGGGGCCGAGCCAGCACCGCCTCGGGTAGGTCGGCGACATCGATCACGTCGCCGCCGAGCGCCACCGCGCGGGCCAGCGCGTTCTCGAGCTCGCGGACGTTGCCCGGCCAGGCGTGCTCGGTCAACGCCCGCCAGGCCGCGCGCGTGATCGTCGGCACCGGCCGGTCGCCGCGCAGCCGGCGCAGCGCGTGCTCGACCAGCACCGGCAGATCGCTCTTGCGCGCGCGCAACGGCGGGATGGTCACGGTGATGACGTCGAGGCGGTAGCGCAGGTCCTCGCGGAAGCGGCCGGTGGCGACCAGCTCGGTCAACGGCCGCTGGCTGGCGGCGACCACCCGGACGTCGACCTTGCGGGTCCGCTCGTCGCCGACCCGGCGGACCACGCCGTCCTGCAGCACTCGCAACAGCTTGGCCTGCATCGCCGGTCCGGTCTCGGCCACCTCGTCGAGGAACAGGGTGCCGCCGTCGGCGACCTCGAACAGGCCCTTGCGATCGCGCTCGGCGCCGGTGAACGCGCCGCGGACGTGGCCGAACAGCTCGCTCTCGAGCAGCGCCTCGGGCATCGCCGAGCAGTTGATCGCGACGAACGGCCGCTCGCGTCGGGGGCCGGCGTCGTGGACCGCGCGCGCCACCAGCTCCTTGCCGGTGCCGCTCTCGCCGACCACGACCACCGGCAGCGCGACCTGGGCCGCGCGCTGGACGACATCGAGCGCGGCCAGCAGCGCCGGCGCGCTGCCGAGGATGCCGGCCAGGCCGGGGCCCAGGCGATCGCGGCTGGGCGGCAGTCGGCCGCGCGCGACCGCCAGCTCGGCCTCGCGGTCGACCACCTCGGCCGCCAGCCGCTGGTTGAGCGCCTCGATCTCGGCCTTGCCGCGCCGGAGATCGTCGGCGAGGGTCGCGTTCTCGATCGCGACCGCGGCAATGTCGGCCAACTCGAGCGCGAGGCCGGCGGCCTGATCGTCGAACGCGCTCGAGCGCAGGCGATGATCGACGTACAGGCAGCCGGTGACCCGCCCGCGCTGGCGCAGCGGCACCGCCAGCACCGAGCGCAGGCGCAGGGCAAGGACGGAGGCCGCGTCGCCGAAGCGCTCGTCCACGCCGGCGTCGACGGTGATTACCGGCTCGGCGGTGGCGATCGCCCGCAGCGCGATCGAGCGCGACAAGGCGCCCGGCTCGGTCAGTGCACCGGCCGCGAAGCCGCGGGCCACCACCACCTCGAGCTCGGCGCGGGGGCCGCGGGCCAGCAGCAGGAAGCCGCGCTCGCCGGCGGTCAGCTCGATCGTGGCATCGATGACGTCGTCGAGCAGGCGGTCGAGCGACTGCTCGCCGTTGAGCCGGCGCGACAGCGCGAGCAGGCGGCGCAGGCGGGGCGCCTCGCCGTCGCCGGTCGCGACCGCGGTCGCCGACGCGGTCGCCGCCCGGTCGCTGCGCCGGCGCAGGAGCACGGCCTCGGGATCGGTGGCCAGCCCCGCCCGCCATGGCACGGCGGTGAGCGCGGCCAGCGCCGTCCACGCACCCAGCGCCCGGGCGGCGAGGGCGTCGCCGCGGGGCCGATCGCCGGCGGCGTCGGCCAGGAGCGCGGCCAGGATCCCGGCGCGCCAGGCCCGCTCGAGCCGATCGCCGGCGGCGGCGCGGTCGGCCAGGCC
>JAYVSF010000784.1:0-7035 GCA_043775605.1 Myxococcales bacterium | reverse complement strand
CGGCCGGCCCGAGCACGGCCGGGTTGGCCATGACCTGCTCGAGGTAGGCGGCGGTGGTGCTCTCCCAGGCGGTGAAGCCCTTCTTCCAGGTGTCCCAGACGCTCATGTGATCACTCCTTCGTTGTCAGAGACCGTGATGATCAGATCGCGAGGCGGCGCTGCGCCTCGGCGGTGGTGAAGTCAGGGGCCGCCTCGTTGGCGCGGCTGGTGGCGCGGCCGATCTCGCCGAAGCACTCGGCCCAGAAACCGACCTGGCGCCGGCTGGTCATGCCGCCGCCGATCGCCGGCCTCGACACGACCAGCGTGCGGACCCGCAGCGCGTCGACGAAACGGACGTACGGCAGGTGCAGCTCGCCGCGGGCGTCGGCGCCGATCTCGTAGGTGTCGGCGCCGTTGTATGGGAGACCATTGAGCGTGCCGCCGGTGATGGTGCCGACCTCGGTCCAGTGCGCGCCCTCGGTGAGCGGGAAGCGCAGCACCGCGACCGGCGCGGCGTAGCGCAGCACGGTGTTGTTGCCGGGGACGTCGACCGGCGACGCCAGGCCGAGCAGGTACACGCCCTGATCATCCTTGGCATAGATGCCGTCGAGCCCGCCGGCGCCGGGCGCGCTGAACTGGCCACCGGGGAACAGCCCCGCGTACCAGCGCGTGCCCAGGCCGTCGGCGATCGTCGGCTCGACGGTGTCGGCCGCGCGCTCCTCGGACCAGTCCCAGCGCCGGGTGTCGCCGCTGCCGGCGCCCGCGACGTCGACCGTGACGTTGCCCCCGACGTAGAAGTCGAGCGGCACGCCCAGCACCACCGGCACCTCGGCCGCCGTCAGCCGGCCATCCAGATCCGGCAGGCAGCCCAGCGGCGGCGTCGCCGTCGCCGTCGGCCCGGGCGTGACGTTCTCCGCACAGCCCACGAGCAGGAGCAGGAGCGCGGGGACCAGGTGGAGTGAGCGCGGCATCAGTAGTTGAATCCGAGGCGCAGGCGGATGAGCTGCGCGGGCTGGGCGGTGAGGCCGGCGGCCGGGTTGTCGAAGGCGGGGCCGGGCAGGAAGAGGGCGTGCTCGAGCGCGACGCGGAAGGCGCCGGCGCGGTAGGCGAGGTCGGGATCGAGCTCGAGGCCGAGGCTGCGGGCGTTGCCCGGGGTGGATTCGACGGCCATGGCCCACGACACGACCGCGGCCAGGCCGAGCTCGAGGCGGGCGTGGCCGAGATCGGCGAGGACCAGGCGCAGGTGCGGACGGAGGTAGGCCGCGTCGGTCACCGTGCCGATGATCTCGCGGAACAGGATGCGATCGATATGGTAGTCGGGGTGGAACCGGAAGTTGTCGACGGTGGTGTCGCCGGGTGGATCGGCCTGCGGACCATCGAGGTCGCCGGGCTTGGGCGCGGCGGCGCCGGGCACCGGGAAGGCGCCGAAGCCGGGCGCGTCGTCGCCGCTGGCCACGCCAGCATCGAGGCCGATGCGGCCGCGGCCGACCGCGAGCTCGCTCTCGAGCGCGAGGCCGAACTGGTCGGACGTGGCGGCCTGATCGAGCACGACCCCGGGTACCAGCGACGGCTGATCGAGCCGGGCGCGGGCGTAGACCGCCTCGGCCTCGACTCGCCAGCGCGGCGCTCCGACCCGGATCCAGGCGCCGGTGCTGGTCGCCGAGAAGCCGCGCGCGACCAGGTCGCTGCTGTCGAGCGCGGCGGTCGGGCGCGTGGTCGCGACCGGCAGGTAGTCGGCCGGCACGTCGCGGTCCTGCCAGCGGTAGCTCGCGTACAGGCCGTACTCGAAGCTCGAACGCCCGACGGCGGCGAGCCGGGCGCGGGTCGCCGGCGAGTCGGTCATCATCCACGCCACGGTCAGCGTGGTCGCGTCGTCGGACGGCTCGAGATCGACCGGCCGCGACTCGTCCTTGCGCTTCAACCACGGGCCACTCGATGCGACGTCCCAGGCCAGCGCGAGGAAGTGGTTGGCGATCGGCGTGACGAACGCGACCCGATCTGCGCTGTCGCCGCCGTCGCAGTCCTCGCAGTCGCCGCCGTTGGCCGCGATGCCGAGGCCCCAGTGCGCGCCCATGCGGCCGGCGGCGAGGATGCCGAGCGGGGTGAGCACCTCGGCCCAGGCCCGCTTGACCGCGATCGCCGTGAACGGCCGCTGGCCGGGCGACGCGCCCGGGGTCGGGGCGCGGCCGGTGCCGACCTCCGGCGTCGAGCCGAAGCCGACGTCGTCGAGGATGTCGAAGCGGGCCTTGATCGCGACGCCGGCGCCGGCCGGGTGGATCGCGACGTCGCTGCGCAGCCGCAGGTCGCCGCCGTCGAGGAGCTGACCGCCACCGAGCGGCACCGTGTATAGCGCGTGGCCCGACGGATCGAGGCCACGATCGAGATCGAGGTTGTACAGGGCCTCGCTGCGCAGCCGCAGGTAACCGTGGACGTCGATATCGGTGCGGTCGTGGGGCGAGGCGAAGGCGCGCGGGGTCAACTCGGCGCCGAGGCCGGCGAGATCGGGCACCGCGCCGGGCGCGAGGCGATCGAGATCGTCGAGGCCCGAGGTCGGCGGCGGCGCGGGCGCGTCGGCATCGGCCGCGGCCGGCGGCGGCGCGGGCCGCGCGTCGGGCTCGGCGTCGTCGGCGCGGGCCATCGTCGGCGCCAGCACCAGCGCGAGCGCGAGCAGCCGGGGGATCACGGTTGGCCGCCCGCGTCGGTGGCGCCCGAGGCCAGACCGAAGGTCGGGCCGGGGTTCCGACTTGAGGTCCGCCCCGGCTTGCTGCCGGGACGGACCGATCGATCAAGAGCCTGGGCCGATTCGGCCCCAGGCTCGATGTCGTCGGCGGCGAGGAACGCGGCCAGGTCGCGCGTGGTCTGGTTGGCGGCCTCGACCATCGGGATGTGGCCGCAGTCGGGGTAGACCTCGAGCCGCGCGTCGGGCAGCTCGCGCGCCAGGCGGCGGCCGTAGCGCAACGGCGTCACCAGATCGTCGTCGCCCCACAGCAGCAGCGTCGGCTGACGGAGCTCGTGGTAGCGGCGCTCGACCTCGGCGTAGCGCTGGCCACGGGCGGCGGCGAGCGCGGCGGCGACCGCGCCGGGCCGCGCGGCCTCGGCCTCGATGCGATCGACCCGAGCCTGGGTGACGAAGCGCGCATCGTGATAGGCGAGCCCCGCGCGATCCTCCATCCGCTGGCGGTAGTAGGCCGCGAACAGGAACTCGCCGACGCCGCCCAGCCGGGCCCAGCGGAAGAAGCTGGGCACCTGCGCCTCGAACACGTAGGCCGAGTACAGGGCGATCCGCCGCACCCGTGCCGGCTGATCGAGCGCCATCGCCAGCGCCACCGACGAGCCCCACGAGTGACCGACCACCGCGACATCGCCGACGCCGAGCTGATCGAGCACGTGCCACACCAGCGTGGCCTCGGCCGGCGGCGCGTAGTCGCCCGGCGGCCGGCTGGTCCAGCCGAAACCCTTGAGGTCGAGCGCGATCACCCGGTGGTGCTTGGCCAGCGCGTCCTCGACCCCGCGCCACAGCTCGATCGACGCGCCGTAGCCGTGGATCAGCACCACCGCCGGCCCGACGCCGGCCTCGCGGTAGTGGACGTGGACGCCGTCGACGTCGACGAAGGTCGCGTCGGCCGGCGCGCCCGGCAGTGGCCCGGCGTGGAAGCTCGGGCACCCCGCCAGCGCCACCACGATCGCGCACAGGCACACGACGCGGAGCGACCTCACGGGGTCAGCCGCCACAGCTCGGCGGCGGTCGTGAACTCGGCGCCGGTCTCGTAGTCCTTCGAGACGATCGTCGCCACCGTGCCGTAGCACTCCGACACGAACGCGAACGTCCGCCTGGTGGTGACCAGCGCGCCGACGGTGCGGGTGAGATCGACGGCGACCCGGCGGATCGGGAAGCTGCCGAACGGCGCGACCAGGGTGCCGACCGCGTCGACCCGGCTCACGTAGCGCTCGGTGTAAAACGAGGAGAAGCCGCTCGCGAGCCCGGTCACGGTCGTGCTCGTGTTCCAGGCCGCCGACGGCCCGAGCGGGGTCGGCAGGATCGGCACCGGTGGATCGTAGGTCAGCTCGGTGCGGGTCACGCCGCCCTCGGGCGAGACCACGCCGAGCAGCGACAGCCCGGTGCCGTCGAGCCGCATCACGCCGAGCAGCGTGCTCGACGCCGATAGCTGGGTCGCGTAGCTGGCGGTCGGGAACTTCGCCAGCCACCACCGGCCGGTCGGGGCCAGGAGCGTCACGTGCAGGTCGGCGTCGCCGGTCACGGTCGAGGTGTAGGTCCAGGTCCGGGCGCCACCCGGGCCCTGGGTGCCGGCGGTGTCGATGGTCGCGACGTTGGTGGCGACCCGGAACGTCGCGGTCTGGCCAGCCGCCATCACCAGCTCGTCGCGGGTCAGGGTGCCGTCGTGGTTGGGCACGCAGCCGGCGATCGGGCCATCCGGCTGCGGGGCGCCGTCGGTGCCGGCGTCGGTGTCGTCGAGCGGCGCGCAGGTGTGGTCGGCGCGGCAGAAGTTGGAGGCGCAGTCGGTGGGATCGTCGCAGGTCGTCGGGTCCGAGCTCGAGCAGGCCGCCGCCAGCACGACCGCCCCCAGCGACCAACCGAGCAACCATCCGAACTTGTGCGATGCAACACGACGGGTCATGACTTCTCCGGGGGAACGGTGCGCAGCCTAGTCAGCGCGGCCCCTGGTGTCAACCGATTCTTTTGCGTTGCAACAACGATCACCCTTGCCCGGTGCGGCCCCGCCGTCTACCGTGCAGGCGTGGCGGCGACCCTGATCAAGAAGTACGGCAACCGGCGGCTCTACGACACCGGCGACAGCCGCTACATCACGCTCGAGGAGCTGACCGCCAAGATCCGCGGCGGCATCGACGTCCGCGTGGTCGACGCCACCGACGGCAACGATCTCACGCAGGTCACGCTGACCCAGCTCATCCTCGAGAGCGGCAACGCCGCCCGCATGCTGCCGGTGCCGCTCCTGACCCAGCTCATCCGGCTCGGCGACGACGCGCTCGGCGAGTTCTTCTCGCGCTACGTCACCGCCGCGCTCGAGCTCTACCTCGGCGCCAAGCGCGGGGTCCGCGGGCTCGTCGACGCCAGCCCCCTGACCCGGGTCCCGCTCGGCGCCGGCGACGCCCTGGCCCGGATGTGGATGAACACGCCGCTCGGCCAGATGATGGGCTTCGCCAACCCCGGCTTCCCCGGCCAGGGCTTCGCCGGGCCCGGCTATCCGCCGCCGGTCTACGAGGCCGAGCCGCCGCCAGCCGCGACCGCCGCGCCGACCGCGCCGCAGCCAGCCGCGCCGACGCCGACCGCCGGCTCGGAGCCCGCCACCTCCGAGGACGTCGCCTCGCTCCGGCGCGAGCTCGACGAGCTCAAGCGCGCGCTCCGCGCCGACGCCCTCGGCCGGCCCGGCGCCCGCCGCAAGCGCAAGGACTGACGTACGCCTGCGGGACCGTGCTGTGTGCGACGCACACACCAGTTTTTTTGCAGTTGACCAATCGTGCATTATTTCGACAGTAATTCAATTGGTTACCGATGGAATCTCCGATTGTTGTTTGTTGCGTTGCAACAATTCAGGGTTGACGCCGGCCGCGCGGGTCACTAGGTTCTCGGCAAGGAGCCACCAATGACCACCAAGACCGAGACCCCGAAGACCGATGCCGCCCAGCCCGCCAGCCCGAAGACCGAGGCGCCCCGCGTGCAGATGCCGTGGGAGCTGCCGATGTTCGGCCCCGAGGCGTTCGCGAAGAGCCAGGAGCTGTTCGCCCGCGGCCAGGAGGCGTTCGCTCAGATGATGCAGGACCAGCTCGCCCGGACCCAGAAGGTGATGGAGGAGCTGGCCAGCTACGAGGCCGTCGCGATCCAGCGCACCCGCGCCGCGGTCGCCGATCTCGGCAAGCTCGCCACCGACTCGATCGACTACTGCGCGAAGCTGTCGGCCGAGCTCCGCAAGGCCGCCGCCGAGACCAGCCGCAAGGCCGTCGAGCAGGTCGCCCCCCGCGCGTGATCACCGCTCGTCGCTCTCCGCTCGCGAGGCCGTACCTGATGAACCTCTTCGCACCCTGGCAGCAGCTCGCGCGCGAGCTGGCGACCACCACCACCGACCTGATCAAGGACAGCACCGGCATCACGGCCGCGACGCCGCAGCCGGAGCTGATGCCGACGCCGCGCGACACGGTCGCCCGCGAGGGCACGGCCGCGCTGTACCGCTTCCTCGGCACCGGCCCGCGTCGGCCCGGCCCGCCGATCCTGCTGGTGCCGTCGCTGATCAACCGCTGGTACATCCTCGATCTGCGGCCCGGCGCCAGCCTGATCGCGGCCCTGGTCGGCGCCGGCCACGACGTCTTCTGCCTCGACTGGGGCGTGCCCGAGGACGAGGACCGCCACCGCGACTGGGACGACGTCCTCGACCGCCTGCGCCGGATGGTGCGCCGCACCATGCGCGCGGCCGGCAGCGATCGCCTCGGCGTCCTCGGCTATTGCATGGGCGGCACCCTCGCCGCGATCTACGCGGCGCTGCACCCGACCGAGGTCGCGGCCCTGGTCAACCTGGCCGGCCCGATCGACTTCAGCAAGGGCGGCATGCTGCGCACCATGGTCGACGCGGCGTGGTTCGACGCCGACGAGATCGCCGACGCCGGCAACGTCTCGCCCGAGCAGATGCAGAGCGGCTTCACCGCGCTGCGGCCCACGCTCGAGCTCGGCAAGCTCGCCGCCCTGCCCGAGCTGATCGGCGATCGCGCCGCCCAGCTCTCGTTCCGCGCTCTCGACCTGTGGTCGAGCGACAACGTGCCGTTCCCTGCGGCAGCGTACCGCACGTACATCGGCGAGCTGTACCAGGGCAATCGCCTGGTCGCCGGCCGCCACCGCGCGCTCGGCCGCGCCGTCGACCTCGCCGCCATCACCTGCCCGACCATGGCCATCGTCGCTGACCGCGACACCATCTGCCCGCCCGACGCTGCCACCGCGCTGTGCGACCGGGTCGGCACCAAGGACACCACCGTCCTCCGCGTCCCCGGCGGCCACGTCGGCGCCGTGGTCGGCAGCCGCGCCGCCCG
>JAYVSF010000783.1:0-2166 GCA_043775605.1 Myxococcales bacterium | reverse complement strand
TGCTCGACACCTCGTCGAGCATGGACGGGCTCATCAACCAGGCCCGGTCGCAGCTGTGGACCATGGTCGATCAGATGGGCAAGATGACCCGCGTCGTCGACGGCAAGACC
The DNA here is from genome assembly GCA_043775605.1 of Myxococcales bacterium. Lineage (GTDB taxonomy): Bacteria > Myxococcota_A > Polyangia > Haliangiales > Haliangiaceae > UBA2376. The sequence goes on along the minus strand of JAYVSF010000783.1, from coordinate 2,056 downwards.
CGCGGCGTGCGGGTCGAGCTCGCGCTGTTCGAGTACGGCAACGCGCGGCTGCCCGCCAGCGAGGGCTACATCCGTCAGGTCCTGCCGCTGACCACCGACCTCGATCGGGTGTCCGAGCAGCTCAACGGGCTCTTCACCAACGGCGGCGACGAGTTCGTCGGCCAGGTGATCACCCGGGCCGTGACCTCGCTGGCGTGGTCGAAGGATCCGGGGGCGATGAAGTTCGTGTTCGTCGCCGGCAACGAGGAGTTCGATCAGGGGCCGGTGACGGCGGCGGCGGCGATGAAGGCGGCCGCGGGCTCGGACATCCACGTCCAGCTCATCTACTGCGGGCCCGAGGATCCGACCTGGAAGGCGGCGGCGACCCTGGCCTCGTCCGATCTGATGACGATCGATCAGAACGTGGTCGCGCAGGCCATCGCGGCGCCGCAGGACGACGAGATCCTGCAGCTCGGCAACCAGCTCAACGGCACGTACCTGGCCTACGGCGCCGGCGGCGCGGCCGCGAGCGCGCGCCAGTCCGGCGCCGACATGGCCTCGGCCAAGCTCAGCAAGAAGGTCGCGCTCGAGCGCAGCCAGCTCAAGGCCAAGCCCAGCTACCGCAACGAGAGCTGGGATGTCGTCGACGCGGTCGCGCGCGACGCGGCGTTCCTCGACAAGGCCAAGGACGACGACCTGCCGGCCGAGCTGCGCGGCAAGAGCCTCGCCGAGCGGCAGGCGCTGGTGGCGGCGAAGGCGGCGGCGCGCGCCGAGCTCCAGGCCAAGCTCGCCCGGCTCGAGGCCGAGCGCACCGCGTTCCTCACCGAGCAGGCCAAGCAGGGCGCGCCCGAGGCGCCGTCGCTCGAGACCGAGCTGATGAAGTCGACCAAGAAGGTCGCGGCCAAGAAGGGATACAAGTTCTGATGTACCGCGACGATGACGTGGCCCGGGCCGAGCGCGCGCACGTCCTCATCCACGAGATCGCCGAGCTCGAGCGGCACAAGGTCGCCCAGGCCACCGCCGAGCAGCGGCTGGCGGCGGCGAAGGACGAGCTCATCGCGCTGCAGGCACCGCCGGCGACCGCGCCCGAGCGGCCGCCCGGTCTCGCCACCCACCTGCTGGTCTTCGCCGGCACCACCGCCACCGCCTTCCTCGGCTACACGTTGCTCTTCTGACTGCTATCGCCGGCGGGCGGCCGTGGCATGCTCGGCGGCCGTGTCGCTTCGCATCGCCGTGGCCGATCATCCGCTGCTCGACGCAGCCGCGTTCGTGACTCGCTTGCCGGTGGCGCTGGCCGCGCTGCCGCCGTGGGGCCTGAGCGCGACCGCCGAACCGCCGGCCGCGCACGCGGTCGACCGGCCGGCGCTGACCGTCGACGACGCGGTGCGCGGCGCGATCCGCGCGCTGCTGCGCCACGGCGGCTACAAGCCGAGCGGGCGCGGCAAGCCAGCGTCGGAGTACCTGGTCGCGGCCGCGGCCGAGGGCCGGTTCCCGTCGATCAACCCGCTGGTCGACGTCTGCAACCTGGTGTCGCTGCACAGCGGGCTGCCGATCAGCGTGGTCGACATCGACCTGACCAGCGGCCCGCTGCGGCTGGCGGTGTGCCCCGAGGGCACGTCCTACGTGTTCAACCCGTCGGGCCAGACCATCGACGCCAGCGGGCTGCTGGCCCTGTGCGACGACGACGGCGCGGCCGGCACGCCGGTCAAGGACGCGCAGCGGACCAAGACCCACCCGGCGACCCGGACCACGGTGTCGATCGTGTGGGGCTCGACCGCGCTGCCGGCGCGGACCGCGCGCGCGACGGCCTGGTACCGCGCGCTGTCGGCCGCGGTGATGGGCGCGACGATCGAGGACGTCGAGCTGCCCTGATCGCGGGCGGTTGGCGGGTGCGGCGCCGGGCGTGGCGATTTCCGGTCACGAAACCGGGTCGACCACGCACCTGGGGGATAGTGATGCTGGCCACCGCGATGGAGAGTGCGATCGATCCGGTCGATCCGGTGCTGGAGCTGATCGCGCGCGGTGACCACCGCGAGGCCTTGACGGTGTGCGCCCGCACCCACGGCCCGGCCCTCGG
>JAYVSF010000782.1:0-9943 GCA_043775605.1 Myxococcales bacterium | reverse complement strand
AGCTCGCCGAGGCCGAGCTGGCGCAGGCGGTGGAGGAACGCGGCCCGGACGAACCGGTACATCAGCTCGACCGAGGTCGGATCGGCGACCGCGGCGACGATGCCGATGTCGGCGCCGAGGAACAGCTCGAGCATGCCGGCGCTCATGCCGGCGCCGAGATCGAGCACGACCCAGTCGCTGGGCAGATCGCGGACCGCCGCCATCAGGTCCTGGATCTGGGCAAGGCCGACGTCCGCGATCCAGGCCGGATCGGCGGCGCCGGCGATGAGCCGCATCCCCGGCACCGGGGTCGTGACCGCGAGGTCGGCCAGCGGCAGCCCGGGGGTCGCCAGCGCCTCGGCCAGGGTCCGGGTCGGGCGCGGCACGCCGCAGAACAGGTGCAGGTTGGGCGTGCCCAGCGACACGTCGACGACGGTCACCTTCTTGCCGAGCGTGGCGAGGAAGATGCCGAGGTTGGCCGCGATCAGGCTCTTGCCGACGCCACCCTTGCCGCCCCCGACGGCCACCACTCGGGGCTGGTGCGCTGCCGCTGCCATCAGGGGCGCACCCTAGCACGACCGGCCCCGGGGCCGAGCGGTGGCCGGCGCCCGCGTCACCGGGCGAGCATCGCTTCGATCTCGCGCCGAGCGGACTCGGCGGCGTCCCGGTCTGCGTCCGATGCTCGCGGATACGCTAGCCGCACTGAAAACGGGGTCACCCCGACATATGCGGGATCGCACTATGCGAATCCGCATACGATGACGGCCTGGGGACCGGGCGGCGGTCAGAAGCAGCAGGAGTCGCGGTAGCCGCAGCGCGGGCAGCGGTAGTGGGCGTGCTCGGGTCGCATCGGCGTGGCGCAGGTTGGACAGGTGGTGGTCAGGTCGAACTGACACATCGGCGCCAGGGTGCCGCGCGCGCGCGGGCGAGGGGAGCTTGGCGGGGGCGGGACGCTCGGATCGAGTGGCCTGCTCATGGCTGGAAGCGTAGCAAGCCGGGCTGATCGTCGACGGCGCGATCGACCCATCGCCAGCCCCCGGGATCTGATCACGGGCGCCGCGACGACGCAGCGCGGCAGGCCGCTACCGACCGAAGGTGGCGACCGCGGCGGCGACGTCGGCCAGCTCGTCATCGGCGAGGGTGCGGACGTCGAGCCAGACCCGGTCGTCGGCGAGGCGAGCGACCACCGGCACCGACGCGGCCCGCAGGCCGGCCTCGAGCGCGGTCGCCCCGGGGCCGCCGGCCACGGTCACCGCCCACGACGGCAACGACGCTAGCGGCATCGCGCCGCCGCCGACCGCCGACGCGCACGTGGCGATCGCGACGGTCACGCCGGCCGGCGCCGCCGCGGTCACCAGCTCGGCCAGCCGGGCCGCGCGCGCCCGCAGCACGGCGTCACCGGCCGCGAGGCGAGCGATCACGGGGATCTCGGCGGCGCGGCCGTCGCGGTACAGGGCCAGGGTCGCGGCCAGGGCCGCGAGCGTCAGCTTGTCGGGCCGGACCGCGCGCATCAGCGGGTGCCGCGCGATCGCCGCGATCGCGGCCGCGCGCCCGACCAGCACGCCGGCCTGCGGTCCGCCCAGCAGCTTGTCGCCGGAGAAGCAGACCACGTCGACGCCGGCCGCGACCGCGTCGCCGACCGGCGGCTCCTCGGGCAGCCCCAGCGCGCGCTGCTCGGCCCGCGGCAACAGCGCGCCCGAGCCGAGGTCGTACATCGTGGTCAGGCCGTGGCCGTGGGCCAGGCCGGCCAGCTCCTCGGCGCTGGCCTCCTCGCTGAAGCCGACCAGCGCGAAGTTCGAGCGGTGGACCTTGAGCAGGGTCGCGGTCGCCTGCCCGAGCGCCGCCGCGTAGTCGGCGAGCCGGGTCTTGTTGGTGGTGCCGACCTCGACCAGCGTCGCGCCCGACAGCCGCAGGATGTCGGGGACCCGGAACGAGCCGCCGATCTCGACCAGCTCGCCGCGCGACACGACCACCTCGCGACCGCTGGCCAGGGTCGCCAGCCCGAGCATGGTGGCGGCGGCGTTGTTGTTGACCACGCACGTGCCTCGGCTCCGGTCAGCGCGAGGATCAGCTCCTCGACGTGGACGTGGCGATGGCCGCGCGCGCCGCGCGTGAGGTCGTACTCGAGGTTGGTGTGGCCGCGCGCGGTCTCGACCACCGCGGCCAGCGCCGACGGTGCCAGCGGCGCCCGACCGAGGTTGGTGTGGATGACGACGCCGGTGGCGTTGATCACCCGGCGCAGGCGCGGCCCGGCCAGCGCGGTCGCCACCCGCGCGACCTCGGCCGGAAGGGTCACGTCGTCGCCGTCGGCCCCACCTTCGTCCGGTGCACCGGACAGGATCGCCGCGCGCCGCGCCGCCACCAGTCGACGCGCGGCCTCGACCGCGGCCCAGCGCGGCACCACGCCGTCAACGGTGGCCGCCAGCTCGTGGACCGCCGGAAGCGCCCGCAGCCGGGCCTGGCGGGCGCCGTTGCCGGCCGGGTCGTCGCTCACAGCGGCCAGTCGCCCATGCCCTTGCCGCTCTTCCACAGGTCGTCTTCCTCGAACTTGAAGTTGTCGGGGCCGAGCGCCTTGGCCGAGGTCAGCATCACGTCGGCTTTGGCGGTCGCGGCCGGCACCTCGATCATCTCGATCTCGAACGTGCACCAGCTCTTCGGCTTGCATTCGAAGCCGCGGCCGGCGAACGATGTCCAGGCCGCGTCCTTCTCGAACGGCGTCCCGACCCCGACCTTGATCACCGCGCCAGCCTGGTCGGTGTAGCGGACCGCGACGGTGTAGCCGGCGATGGTCTTGTCGGCGAAGTTGTAGGCCCGGACCGCGAGCTTGCCGTCGCGGTCGGCGCCGGGCGTGATCTTGGTGGTCTCGAACGCGATCGGCGCGCCGGTGCTCGGCTGGGCCGGCGGCGGCGACGACGCGGCCGAGCCGCCGCCCTTGCACGCCACGATCGAGAGCAAACCGACGACCGCGATGGAACGGAACGAGGGACCCATGTGCGGCTGACCATACTACGAGCGCGGGCCGCGCTAAGCTGCGCGCGTGGACGTCCAGCCGGTGTCGGCGCTGCTCGCGGCGCTCCTGATCCTCGCCATCGGGGTCTCGGCGCTGCTGCGCGACCGCAAGGACGGCACCTACCGCGCGTTCGCGACCTTCACCTTCGTGGTCGCCGCCTGGCAGGCCTGCGACTTCGTCGCGATGACCTGGGACTCGTCGCTGTGGCGCTGGGTGGCGCTGTGGCCGGCCGCCACCATCCCGCCGACCGCGATCGCGTTCTTCCGCCGGTTCCTGGCTCAGCCGTCGATCGGCGGCCGTCAGCGCCCGCCGCGGGTCACGCTGGCGTGGACGCTGCTGGCCTACGCCGGCCTGATCTACGCGGCCCTGGTCGCGCCCATCCACACCTCGGTGTGGTTCACGCTGCCGTTCGGCGCCTACGTCTTCGGTGGGATGTACCGCTGCGTCTACGACATGTACGTGCAGTACCGGTCGACGGCGAAGCGGGTCGAGCGGGCCCGCATCCGCTACCTCGCGCTCGGCGGCTTCATCGCGATCACGCTGGCGCTCACCGACGTCCTGCCGCGGCTCGGCGTGGCCTGGCCCGCGGGCGGCAACATCCTGTCGATCCTCTACCTCTACTTCATCAGCCAGACCCTGTTCCGCGATCGCCTCATCGACGTCAACGAGCTGGTCGGCAAGATGGCGGTGCTGGGCTCGCTGGTCGTGCTGCTGTGGGCGGTCTACGGCCTGTTGCTGTTCCGGGTCGGGCCTGGCCGCGACAGCCTGTACCTGCTCAACGCGGTCGTCGCCTCGTTCGTCATCCTCATCCTGTTCGAGCCGGTGCGGTCGCGGCTCGAGGGCGGCATCAACCGCTGGCTCCTGCGCCAGCGGGTCGAGCTGCGCGGTCGGCTCGAGGCCCTGCGCCGCGAGCTGGTCACCGTCGTCGACGTCCCCGACATGGTCCGCAAGCTGGTCACCGCGCTCGAGGAGTCGCGCCGGGTCACCGACGGCTCGATCTACCTGCTCGATCCTGACGGCGCCGGCTTCGACCGGGTCGGCCACATCGGCCCGGCGCCGATCGACCGCCTCGACGCCGGCGGCGCCCGCGCCTTCCTCGAGCGCGCCCGCATCGGCCACGTCGATCTCGAGATCCTGCGGGCCGAGCTGGCCTGCCTGCCGGCCGACGCACCCGCCGATCGCCGCGAGGCCCTGGCCGCGTCGATCGCGACCTGCGAGCAGCTCGGCGCCGGCCTGGTGTTCCCGTTCCTGGGCTCGGCCGAGACCGAGCAGGGCCCGTGGCTGCTCGGCCTGCTGGCCATCCGCGACGACCGCTCGCTCGGCGCCTTCGATCTTGACGACGTCGACGTGTTCCGCCAGCTCGCCAGCCAGGCCGCGCGCGTGATCGAGTCGAGCCAGGCCTACGAGCGGGTCAAGGAGCGCGACCGCCTGGCCGCGCTCGGCGAGATGGCGGCCGGCCTGGCCCACGAGATCCGCAACCCGCTCGGCGCGATCAAGGGCGCGGCCCAGCTCCTGCTCGGCCCCGACGGCAAGCCGCTCGAGGCCGGCGCCGAGAGCGCCGAGTTCATCGACATCATTCTCGAGGAGGTCAACCGCCTGAACGCGGTGGTCACCCGCTTCCTCGACTACGCCCGCGCCGATCGGGCCGACGCCGGCAAGTACGCGGCGACCGATCTCAACGCCTGCATCAAGAAGGTGGTCGCGCTGCTGTCGGCGGCGCCCGAGGCCAAGGGCGCGAAACCGATCGAGATCCGGCTGCGGATCGACGAGCAACTGCCGGCGGTCGCCGCCGATCCCGACGCCCTCATCCAGGTCTTCCTCAACCTCGGCCTCAACGCGCTGCAGGCGATGCCCGACGGCGGCGCGCTCGAGATCCTCACCACCCGGCGCCGACGCTCGCGCCTGGGCTATGGCCAGTTCGCCGAGGTCCGGCTGCGCGACACCGGCGTCGGCATCCCCGCCGACCGCCTGAAGAAACTGTTCATCCCGTTCTACACGACCAAGAGCCGCGGCACCGGCCTCGGCCTCGCCATCGCCCAGCGCATCGTCAGCCAGCATGGCGGCACGATCGAGGTCCGGTCGACGCCGGGCGAGGGCTCGACCTTCTCGGTGTTCCTGCCGGCGGCGCCGGGCGTGCCGATGGCGGCGACCACCACCGGCCCGATCTCGATGCCGCACCTGCGCTCGGTACGGACCGGCCCGACCGCCGACGAGGCCGGCGCGACCGACGGCGAACCGTCGCAGGTCGGCGCCGAGCCGCTGCCGGCGGCGGCCCACGGTCGGCCGATCGGTGCTAGGTAAGGGCGATCGATGAGCGAGCGTGCCCGCATCCTGGTCGCCGACGACGAGCCCAACCTGCGGCGGGTGCTGTCGGCGATCCTGCGCCGCGATGGCCACGAGGTGGTGCTGGCCACCGCCGGCGACGAGGCGATGGGCCTGCTCGACGGCATCGACGTGCTGGTCACCGACCTGCGGATGCCGCGGGTCGACGGCATGGAGCTGCTCCGCCACGCGGTCAAGACCCAGCCCGGCCTGCCGGTCATCATGATCACCGCCTACGGCTCGGTCGGTCAGGCGGTCGAGGCGATCAAGGCCGGCGCGTTCGACTACATCGAGAAGCCGTTCGAGCAGGACCAGATCCGCGCGATCATCGACAAGGCGGTCCGCCACGTGGTCGCCGGCCGGGCCGCGCCGCGGGCCGCGCTCTATCCGGCCGGCAACGACGAGGTCAAGAGCCGGTTCGGGCTGGTCGGCGACTCGGCCGAGATGCGGTCGGTGTTCGACGTCATCGCCAAGGTCGCGGACTCGCCGTCGACCGTGCTCATCACCGGCGAGAGCGGCACCGGCAAGGAACTGGTGGCCAAGGCCCTGCACGAGAACTCGAGCCGCAAGGGCGGGCCGTTCATCAAGATCAACTGCGCGGCGATCCCGAAGACGCTGATGGAGTCGGAGCTGTTCGGCTACGACAAGGGCGCGTTCACCGGCGCGGTGTCATCCAAGCCCGGCCGCTTCGAGCTGGCCGACGGCGGCACCCTGTTCCTCGACGAGATCGGCGAGATCCCGGTCGAGATGCAGGTCAAGCTGCTGCGCGCGATCCAGGAGAGCGAGTTCGAGCGGGTCGGCGGCATCAAGACGCTCAAGGTCGACGTCCGGCTGATCACCGCCACCAACCGCGACCTCGAGCTGGAGATCGCGCGCGGCAACTTCCGCGAGGATCTGTACTACCGGCTCAACGTGGTGCCGCTGCTGATCCCGCCGCTGCGCAAGCGCCACGGCGACGTGCCGCTGCTGGTCCGCCACATCATCCGCCGGTTCAACGAGCGGCTGAAGCGCAACGTCACCGGCATCGACGACGACGCCCTGGCCGCGCTCGACGCCCACAACTGGCCCGGCAACATCCGCGAGCTCGAGAACGTGCTCGAGCGGACCATCCTGTTCGGGCCGGGGCCGGTCATCTCCCGCGCCGACCTGCCCGACGAGCTGACCGGGGCCAGCGCCGGCGCCGCGCCCACGCCGGCCGCGACCAGCCCCGCGCCGACGTCGTCTCCGTCGCTGACGCCGGTCGTGGTCGACGACGACGACGCCACTCCGCAGGAGGCTGGCGCCGAGCGCACCGGTCCCGGCGATGCCTCGCTCAAGGACATCGTGCGGGCCGAGACCAGCCGGGTCGAGCGCGAGGTCATCACCCGCGCCCTCGGCGAGACCGGCGGCAACGTCACCCAGGCCGCCAAGCTGCTCAAGATCAGCCGCAAGAGCCTGCAGATGAAGATGAAGGAGCTGGGATTGCGCGATCCTGATCCGTCGCCGGGTCCGACCTGATGCCGGCGGCCACGAGGCTCATCGCCCGCAGCCCCGAGAGCTGCTGGCGCCACTTCACCGACGCCGCCACGCTGACCGGCTGGGTCCCGGGCCTGCGCCGGGCCTGGACGGTCGCGACCTTCCCCGACGGGCTGCCCCGCGAGGTCGCCTTCGAGTTCGCCGCGTCGCGGACCTACTCGCTGGTCTATCGCTACGACCTCGAGGCCCGGGCCATGTGGTGGGAGCCGCGGCTCGGCACCCGCGACGCCGTGCGCGGCTCGGCCCGGTTCGACGCCGTGGACGGTGGGACCCACGTCACCTACACCACCGAGGAGGGCGAGGGCCGCTCAGCCGCCGAGCGCCTGGTCGACGACCCGCAGGTGCTGCTCGAGGCCTTCGCCCGCTGGATGGCCCGGACCCGGCCCTGAGCTACTACGCCTCGGAATCTTCGCACCTGAACATCAGCGCCGGATCGCGAAGTCGACCTCGCCCGCGGCCAGCGGTGCCATCCTCGAGGCCAACGCGGCCCGCCGCGGCGAGGCCCACGCCGAGGGGGTGCTCGAGATCCTCGATCCCGCGCGCTCGTTCACCCGCCACGGCGAGGCCCTGGTCGCCGACCCCGCGGCCTGGCGCCGCTGCAGGCAAGGCCGTTCGATCGGGCGGCGCGAGGTCACGCCCTGGCCGCCCTCGACCACGCCCACGATCGCGACGCGCTGATCGCGGCGGTCGCCGGTGCCGGGGTGAGGCCCGGGTAGCGGCGTCCATTTCGGCCGGCCACAGGCGACCCGACGCGTGGCCCTCGGCCATACTCGAACCTCGATGGCGCGCGTGCTGCGACTGCCGGATCACGGCCGGCTCATCGTCTGCACCGACCTGCAGGGTTGCCTGCGCGACTTCCATCGCATCGTCGACGTCTTCGGCCAGGCCGCGGCCGCCACCGACGCCGACTCCCACCTGCTGTTCACCGGCGACCTGATCCACGGCCCGCACCTCGGCCGGGACGACTGGCCCGACTTCCTCGGCGAGTACTACCTCGACGCGTCGGGCGAGCTGGTCGACGAGCTGGCCGCGCTGATGGCCCGCCACCCCGGCCGGGTCCACGCCCTGGTCGGCAACCACGAGCACGGCCACCTCGGCGGGCCCCACACCGCCAAGTTCGCCGCCGACGAGGTCGCGCTGCTCGAGGACGACCTGGGGCCGGCGGCCAGCGCCCGCCTGCGCGCCATCCTCGCCGACTTCGCGCTGGTCGCGATCGCCCCGTGCGGCGCGATCTTCACCCACGGCGCGCCGGCCGCGGTGGTCGACTCGGTCGCCGACATCGAGGCCGCCCGCCTCGACGGCTTCGACGGTGGCAGCCCGCTCGATGTCCTCGACACCCCGGTGCTCGGCCCGATCCTCTGGGCCCGCTCGGCCGCGCCCGCCGCCGCCGCCGCCTTCGTCCACGCGCTCGGCGGCACCCTGTGCATCTACGGCCACGACGTCATCCCCGAGGGCTTCGAGCGGATTGGCGACGAGCAGATGGTGGTGTCGACCAGCTTCGGCGTCTTCGACCGCAACAAGGTCTACGTCGAACTCGACCTCGCCGCCCGCTACCGCAGCGTCCACGACCTCCGGGTCGGCCACGAGATCCTGCCGCTCTATCCCTGACGTACTCGTCGTAAGCAACAGGAATAGCTACGGATTCGCGGAGTTTGCGCGTGGTCGATGGATCCGGGGCGGGCTTCCTGCTACAAGTCGCGTCCACCCGAACCGGCACCCGACGAGAAACGCTCGTCGGCAACGGAACACGAGGCGAAACCATGAAGGACTCGGCGAACCACCCCCACTATCGTCCGGCCAAGATCACCTGCGCGTGCGGGTCGATCGTCGACACGTTCTCGACCCGCGGCGACTTCGCGGTCGAGATCTGCTCGAAGTGTCACCCGTTCTTCACGGGTCAGCAGCGGCTGATGGACACCGCGGGCCGCATCGACAAGTTCAAGAAGAAGTACGGCCAGAAGTAGGCCGGCCGCCGCGGGCCTCCCGACGGGTCCAGCGCGGAGCCGGGGATGTTCGACGAACCCCGTTTTCACGACAAGATGGCGGCGCTCCAGCGTCGCCACGACGAGCTGACCTCGCTGCTCGGCGATCCCGACATCATCGGGCGCCGCGGCGAGTTCCAGAAGCTCTCGCGCGAGCACGCCGATCTGGCGCCGCTGCTCGAGGCCTGGCGCGGCTACCGCAAGGTCCGCACCGACCTCGACGCCGCCAAGCAGCTGCTGGTCACCGAGTCGGATCCCGAGCTGCGGGAGATGGCCAAGGACGAGGTCCGCACGCTCGAGGACCAGCAGGCCGCGGCCGAGCGCGAGCTCAAGCTGCTGCTGCTGCCCAAGAACCCCGACGACGCCAAGAATACGATCCTCGAGATCCGGGCCGGCACCGGCGGCGACGAGGCCGCGCTGTTCGCCGGCGATCTGTTCCGCATGTACATGCGCTACGCCGAGCGCGCCGGCTGGAAGACCGAACTCCTGTCGTCGTCCGACGGCGCGGCCGGCGGCTGGAAGGAGATCATCATCCTGGTCGACGGCAAGGACGTCTACGCGCGGCTCAAGTTCGAGTCAGGCGTCCACCGGGTCCAGCGGGTGCCGGCGACCGAGGCCCAGGGCCGCATCCACACCTCGGCGGCGACCGTGGCTGTGCTGCCCGAGGCCGAAGAGGTCGACATCAAGATCGAGGACAAGGACGTCCGGGTCGATGTCTTCCGGGCCGGCGGCCACGGCGGCCAGTCGGTCAACACCACCGACTCGGCGGTGCGCGTCACGCACCTCCCGACCGGCCTCTCGGTGGTCTGCCAGGACGAGCGGTCGCAGCTCCAGAACAAGGAGCGCGCGCTGCGCATCCTGCGCGCCCGCATCTACGAGATGGAGCTCGAGAAGGCGCAGTCCGAGCTGGACGAGGCCCGCCGCTCGCAGATCGGCACCGGTGCGCGGTCGGAGAAGGTGCGGACGTACAACTACCCGCAGAGCCGCGTCACCGACCACCGCGTGAAGGTCACGTCGCACAACCTGCAGAACGTGCTGCTCGGCGAGCTCGACCTGTTCACCGACGCGCTGCAGGCCGACGACAACCGCAAGCGGCTGCAGGAGGCCGCGCGGTGACGGTTGCCCTGCTGATCGT